>JAYSRH010000540.1:0-17763 GCA_043721115.1 Fibrobacteria bacterium
AAAATTTAGGTTATTCGGGGATTAACGGGGCGTAGTTTCAATTTTCGTCGTGGCGCATTTCCATCTGTTCACGATCGATGGAAATAAGAGAAGTCAGGAATCAAAAATCTGCTGTAGATTTTCTGAAGCCACTGAATTTGTACCTTTTCCTCAATGAATTTAGATCCGTTTAAATCCCTTGACGGCTTTAACCCCAAAGCCCCCGATGACATATTTACCAAGCCTAAACCTAAGTTCGGGGGCGGGGGCGGCGGAGCCGGTAACGGCGGTGGCGGAACAGGCCGAGCGCGCCGACCTGAACCTGAACCAGAGTTAGAGCCCCTTGACATTCCAACGGAACCCGTCGCTCCTGAGCCAGAAAAGCCCAAGCCCTCCGTCACCCTTCGCAACCCTAAGTGGGAAGTGGAGAAAGTGGGATTCAATGAAGAGACGGACATCTCCGTTGAAGTGGACCTGCCGGAGAAGATCGCCCATAGGACCAAGATCGCTTTCGAGTTATTTGCTAAAACACCGGATGGACCATGTTTAATTGTAAAAGGCGAAGGGCATGCCAAGGATGGCAAGGCGACCTGTCGCATACCGGTTTACATTCCAAGTTATAAGGATGCTAATGGCGATAGTTTGCAGAAGGTGAATTATTTTTTCACTGCTAAGCATTCGGATTCGGTGCTATTAGACGGATCGGCTACGACTAAGCTCGTCGATGAGATGTCTGAGCGCATGATCGAATCGCATGTACTCCCAGACGTGACCTTCGCCTTTGACAAAAGCATTTTGCATCCCAAACATGCCGCAGTTCTCAAGGATATGACAGCCCAGATTAAAGCTTGGAGGGACAAAAATCCAGATGGAAAGTTGGCGGTATTTGGCCATGCCGATGCGGTGGGCAATGAGCAGTACAATAAAGCTTTGTCGGAACGACGGGCAAAATCAGTATTTGGTTTTCTGATGAAGGATGCAGCAGCGTGGAGTGAGCTGGACCATGAAGAAAAGTGGGGCTTGGCTTACATCCAGGATTTGCTGAAACATTTGGGGTACGATGCAGGTGCTTCGGATGGGCAGGACGGGCCTAAGACTCAGGCGGCAGTGAAGGATTTTCAAAAAAAGCAGGGCTTGCCAGAAGATGGCAAAGCGGGGGCCGAGACGCGCAAGGCCATGTATCAGGCTTTTATGGATGCCAACAATGATTTGAGTTTGAAGCCGAAAGATTTTGACGATATCAATGGAAGCCCAACGGCTGGTTGTAGTGAGTTTAATTTAATAGTGAAGACGCAAAGTGCTAATGAAGAGAACCGCCGTGTTACCGTTGTGTACATCAAATCAAATAAGAATTTCCCTATCCACTATCCTTGTAAAAAAGGAGATATAGCTGCTTGTCAGTCACAAGTTAAGCGGGATGCTGGCGTTCGGCGCCGTCCTAGTTATGGTTGCTGGTTTTATGATGATTTGGTGAAAGAGGAGAAAAAAGGTGGCCCGCTTCCTATACCTACACCCACGCCCACGCCTACAAGCAAGCTGAAACTCCTGGGCCTTAAAGAGGGGGATGACGTCAAGCAATACGTCAATTTGAAAGCCGGAACACCAGGCCAAGGGATCGAACGGCTGATTGAAGTTGAAGTGGCAGACGCCGTGGACGGAGATAAAGTTTTCTGGAAGGCTACGGCGGCCAAGGAAAACAGTAAGCGCAATGACCCTAAGGCTGGACTTAAGCCAGATGACAAAGGGACTTTGGAAGAGTACAAAGCCGAAGTGGCCGAGATTGAAACAGTGGTCAAAGGCGGGAAAACGTCTTGCGTGCTGGCCTGTGGATTGGCAGGTGGCGATAAATTTACTGTGGAAGTAGGACTGGCGAAAGACAAGCTAACCTCGAAGTTCACCGTAACCAATTGGCGCAAACTCTGGTACCAGCTTACGCATCACGAAGATTTGGTTCCCACCAGCATGGCAACGGCCATAACTAATCTAAAAGAAGTCTTTGTTGAATGGGATATGGAGCCATCCGCAACCCACAAACTTATGGGGAACGGAAAAGTAATGGTGGGAAACCATAACGCAGCTAAATTCCACGCCTTTTTTAAATCAAAGAAAACTCCTCAATGCGCGCATATCATACTATGTGATAAACAATATGATGGCCTAGAAGGTGGAAAAAATATCACGCTTAAAAAAGATGCCGATTTTGCAGACGCCTCCGCAATTATAACCATGGGAAAACCCGCTAAAACCTTAGAAGCGCCTAACCCCCCTGTCCAAGAAGGCGCAAAGCTATTTTTGAATGGATCTTGGTCGAATGCGAAACTGGGAACCAAAGGGACTTTGACGGATGATTACAGCAAAATATCCGATGATATCGGGCTCGCTACTTGGCAGGATGAGCAGGATTGGCAGGTAGACTTGCCAAAGAATGCCGCACCCACGAAAGCGGACCCAGTCAAGGTCAGTCTTGAATGCACGGGTGCCAGCGGCCCTTGGGGCGGAGATGGCGGATCGGCTCCGCATAATCTAATCGTGATTAAAACCGATGTTACCCTTCACACCATGTGTGTCATGCATGAATTAGGTCACATTATGAATATGACACCTTTTGCCGGATCCTTTAAAGCCCCACCTGGACTCTCATTAAACCACAAGTATGCTTACACGGGCATGGGCGGACAGGGTTCGCACTGTGCTTTTGAAATCAATAAAGCCACCAGTACGCCCACTAAAAATGATGACGGCAAATGCATTATGTTCCATCAACTCAATAAAAACTCCAAACTGGTTTACTGTCCCGAATGTGCTCCCTTCGTAAAGGCACAAGCGCTTGAAAAATTCCAGGAACTCAAAGGATGACAACCATGCTAGACGCGCTCTTAGCCGCACTGCCGGATTCCGCCTATTTTGATCATAGGCACTCAGTTGAAGCTTTGTCTGAAACCCTCAGAACCAGCGAAGAACCCTTCGCCTGTTATCTCCGAGGCCCGTCGGTTTGGAATACCGTAAAACATCCGGCCTATCCCTTTTATTCACTATGCAAATCCAATACGGTTGACAATCCCGTCTTTGCTCCCTATCAATACGGGAGCATTGTAATTTCTTCCACCGAGACCGGCGAATTGCTGATTTACCTCGCCGAGGAATTCGGCGGCAAAACGCCAGCAGAACCATCCCCTGTAGCGGCTAAACCTAAGTCCACTCTTCCCCGGGCAAAAACGTATTCGGTGGATGATCATTGGCGCATGCTGGACTTAAAAGATCTGCATGGAGGCTCCGGGAACTATCATGCCTTTATGCATGTCGGTAATTTTCAATCTCAGGCTTACGCGTTTCAGGTAGTACCTGACCCGGTCCATCCAAAATTGTTGCCCTATGCAGGACAACTTAAAGAGCCCGGCCAGCACGATACATACGATTTCGGGATTGCGGGAGCGTCCGTCTCGCAGTTGCCTTCCGTTCAAGCAGCGGATAAAGCGGGTGTCACACTGGTTCAAGGCAAAGCCACCACTTTGCATGGCAAACATCACTATCCGATTCATGGGACCTTTCGATTTTCTGGTGAGTGGCCGATAGAATATGCACGCCTACCCCTGCACTTCTTGATAAGCGGAAAAGATTCCAGAGATCTGCTCGTCAAAACACTGTGGCTACAGCGTTCTAAGTGTCAAATCCAAACTGGGCCTGATGGCTACTATTGCGGCCAATTCGAGTTTGGCTTGGAAAATCTTTTCATCACCGCTTGGGATGGAAAATCGAAGCTGCCCAAGGAGGCGTGGATCAGCGCTGTGCATCGCGGGTGGCAGGGTCCGATTATCAAATATGAATTTGATGTTTTACAGTAGGACTGGATTGCCCTAGCCGAATTCATCATGGCTTCCGCTCCACGAACCGGGTCCTCATCCAGTATTCAATTTGTCCAGAAGATTTCGTGAACGGCCACGGTGGTGTTATTGGCGCGCCCATTGCGTGGTGTTGGCGTTTTAGTTTCCATCCAAAAAGCTAAAAACCGTGGTAATTTTACTCTCAATTCCTTCTCAAAATACTGAGAAACTTGTATTGACTTGATTAAATCCTGAAATCCGCATATAGTTATTAGGTCAAACCTTTAACTTGGATGCGGTGCTAATGGGTCTAATGAAAGCCCTTTTATCAACGGAAGAGATCCCGACATCCGAGGGAAGAAAAAAAGTAACTTATGAAGCTTATAACTTCGTAATAAAGCCCTATTGCAGTCCGCCAATAGTTTTGGAAATTGTCAAAGGGAATATTTCCAATGGAAAATTTAAACCGATAGTGGAATCTGCAAAAAAGTTTCTTTTTACCTTCGAAGAGTACAAATTACTTATGCTCCCGAACGCCAATGGAAAACCAGCCGGCGACTTCCGCCTTTCAGATGTTGTTGATCTCATCCGAAAGAGAAATGCGCGGCCCATTCCAGCGGACAGCCCTTCATTAGAGTAATGTGCCGTAAGAGACTCGCTCAACCATCCTCTGCAAAATCCAAGTATAAAGTAAATTTGAACGCTAGACCCTGTTTTCTCACCTATTGCCGGCGCGAAAGAATGAAACCATGAATTTGCGCGACCTTGAATACTTTGTGGCCGTATCGGAACTTCAGCATTTCCGGAAAGCCGCTGAGAGGTGCTTTGTCTCTCAGCCCGCATTAAGCGGCCAATTGAAAAAGTTGGAAGAAGAGCTTGGCGTCTCCCTTTTTCAACGGCATACCCGCGATGTGCAATTGACTCAGGCTGGCCACGCCTTATTGAAATCAGCCCAAAACATTCTAGCCGAGGCCAGCATAATGCGGGAAACGGCAATGTCACTGCGCGATCCACGTAAGGGCCCTTTGAAAATTGGTGCAATACCAACCTTAGCACCCTACTTAATGCCAGATATTATGCGGCTAACCACTAAATTGCACCCTAAGCTTGAGCTTTATCTTTCCGAATTGCAAACCCATCAGCTGTTAGAAGGCCTAGTATCGGGTTCCATAGAAGCTGGATTCATGGCATTCCCTGTCAATCACTTGGGCATGGTAAGTGAAGTGCTTTTTCAGGAATCCTTTCTGCTTGCCGTTCCCGCAAAACATGCTTTGGCCAGAAAACGTGAAATTTCGATTGCAGATTTAGCCGATGAGACCTTGTTTTTATTAGAAGATGGACATTGCCTTAAGGATCAAGTCTTGGAAGTGTGCAATCAAAGTGGTGCTCGTGGGCATACTCATTTTCGCGGCAGTAGCTTGGAAACATTAAGGCAAATGATAAATGCTGGAACAGGTGCAACCTTAATGCCTGCCTTAGCTGTTAAGACCCAGCTCCTTCAATCCCCTTCGATTCGGTACATCCCGTTTTCCGAACCTCGACCTTATAGAACTATTGCTCTTGTCTGGCGCAAAGGTGCACCAAGAGAAAAATTTCTAGAAAGCTGGGCCAAGGAAATCCGGAAATCGAATATTAAGGACTCTGCGCTTCAACTTCTTTAAGGAGCGCTGTACGTGCCTGAATCCTATTTCCTCCCACAGCAAACCCTAAGAGTCGACCACCGTTGATAAACCGGCATTCAGACCCTGCCTCATCAATTGTTTCTTGCCAGTTGCCCGCATGTCCTGGCGGAGGCGGCAAAATACACATTGGGTAGTTTGGCGTTTTCACCATTACAGGCATTAGAGGAAAATGGACTTTCACTGGCCTACCCGCCAATGTTTGGCCTAAGGCTTTCGCCGCGACAGTTATGGGAAACACGTAAGGTCTCCAGGAACCCAATATCTCTGCGCAGTCGCCAAGGGCATAAACATCTTTCGCGCTCGTCTCTAAATTTGCATTCACAAGGATCGCACGGTTGATTTTTAGGCCCATCATTTTTGCAAGTTCTAAATTTGGGATAAAACCAATCGCAGTCAATATAAGATCCGTTTCTAATTCATCACCGGCCGTAAGCTCTACACGAATACTTCTTTCTAACTCTGAAACAGGTCCCGCGAGTTTCACATTCGGACTCCTATTTCGATGAATGGATTGAATCCCATTATTTAATTTCCAATGGACTCCAAGTCGCCCTAGTGCCATTCTAAGCGCCTCACCCATTCCTGTGGGAACCAATCCTTGCAGGGGAGCCGTACCATTTCCAATCACTGTCACATCATAGCGAGCCGCCGCCAAATCATTTGCAAATTCACATCCGATCAATCCTGATCCTAAAATTGCAACGTGTTTTTTGGACTGTAAAAAGGTATGGAATCGATTATAATCCGCTAAATTATTGACGGAAAAAACCGGGAGATCAGCGTCCCCTATAATTTCCGCTTTTCTGGTAATCGCACCTACAGCCAATACCAAGCTTTGGTAATTAACCCTATCGCCATTATCCAAAATCAATTCCTTCTTATCTTGGAATATGGATGCAACCCGAGAGTGAGTGAGAATTGTCGCATTGAGTTCGCTCGACATGTTTTGGGCGGATTTTAGCACCAAGGAATCAGGACTTTTTCCCGAGGCCAAACTTGCTGAAAGCTGTGGTTTGGAATAATAAACGCCGTCGTCGGCGCTTATTAGCGTCAGCTTTGATTCCTTATCCCATTTTCTAAACTCTCTTGCAACGGAATAACCTGCGAGACCGGTGCCGATTATGACAACGGTTGCATCCATTGATGGCATTAGCCGGATACCTCGATCATTTCAAAATCACCTTTTCCAGCGCCACAATCCGGACAGCTCCATGATTCCGGAATGTCCTTCCATTTTGTGCCAGCTACAATTCCTTCTTCAGGCAAGCCTAAGGCTTCGTCATAAATAAATCCACAAACCACACATTTCCATTTTTTCATTTTAATCTCCTTACGATTTTAGGTTTAAACTTTTGACAAGGTTTCTTGATACTGTTTTGCATGTTTTTCTTCGATGCGCGCCAACGCTGCGAAGCGCTTGCTGGCGGTGATCAGAGTTTTCTGGAAAAGAGCGGCATGTTCCTTGGATTCTTGCATTTGATCCATCAGTTCCTGCTTGGCTGCTTGATTCCCTTCTTTTTCCGCATCCCGGTGAAATCCGGGATACATTTCGGTATACTCATACGTCTCGCCTTCAATGGCCAGAGCTAAAGCTTTCTTGGTGTCTACTAATTCTACTGGATAGATCAGCTCGCAATGCGCCAGCGCATGCTTAATTTCTTGCGAAGCCGTTTCCTCAAATACCTTAGCAACATCAGCATGACCGTGGGCACGGGCAATTTTAGCAAAGTGCAGATATTTCATATGCGCCATAGATTCGCCGGCAAAAGCCGATTCCAGATTTTTCATAGTTACGGACTTATCGTTGTACATTTTTTCTCCTTGGCTATTTTGTTGATGAGAAAAATATACTCGATATTGGAGAACGGCTCCATTCGTTTGTTCCGATGGGATTAATAGCTAATGGTTATCAATTGGATTTCTGAATTCAAACGAAAAGGATTTGATATCGGGTAAAATCGAAGACAATTAGCAGGGAGTGAAACGTGGGATTTTTACGCTGGTAGAGTGCGGCACCTTACACTGGGCTTTTGCTTTAAACCCATTCGCTAATATGTTTGGAAACAGGGTTTCATTAAACTTATATTAAGATCTCATTTACACAGAAGACCTGACACCCCCACTTTAGGTTATCCATGAGAAATATGAACCGCCCCCCTTTGTTTCAAGCCGCGCAGCCCACCTCGTTCCCGAAAACGATAGGCCGCATTCTCCTCGGTACCATCTTGCTATTCACTGGCATCAGCCACCTCACATTCGCGCGCCAAGACTTCCAAGCGCAGGTGCCCAAGTCCCTTCCCTTCAGCGACGGATTCACCGTTGTCGCATCGGGCATCGCGGAAATCACACTCGGGCTCTCACTCCTCTTTTTGCGCCGTCAACGCATTGCCGTTGGCTTGGCCGGGGCGGCATTCTTCGTCGCTATCTTTCCTGGGAACATCGCGCAATACCTAAACCATGCGGACGCCTTCGGGCTTGACACAGATGCAAAGCGCTTCGTTCGCCTCTTCTTACAACTCCCACTCGTAATGTGGGCGCTGTGGAGCACCAATGCCTGGGCATGGCTCCGTGGCGGCCCCCCCACTCAATTCCCGTCCTCCTAATTTGGACCAGTCTCAGCTTCAAGCAATATCCGAAGCTTAGTGTGGGAACGATCAAAACAAAATCTAGGGGAACCAAATGCCCCTCCGCAATCACCGATTTCTTGCGAAATTCAGCAACCGGAGGGGCTAAAATGGTAGGCCTGGGCAGACTTGAACTGCCGACCCCCGCCTTATCAGAGCGATGCTCTAACCAACTGAGCTACAGACCTATTTAGGCGGTCAAAGCTAATTTCCGGCAGCTTCCCCTGTCAAGCCCTTGGAGCATTCCTATTCTGGGAATTAACCTTGGGGACGAACCGAAAACCGCTCCGAAAATACCTCCCAGTTCCAATCACAGCCATTCAGTGCCGCTACCAGCTCATTTCCCGCCCAATGTCGCAGTCCCGGCAATTGGTGCCCAAAGAAAGTGATTTGACGCTTGGCATAGTTGCGTGTCTGTTTTTGGATGTACTGCTTGGCCTCGGCCAACCCCATTTTACCCGATACGACAGCCGCCAACTCCCCATAGCCTAAGGAACTGAATGCGGGCAGGTTTTTCCAATCAGGCATGGACATTAAGCCTTTGACTTCCTCCAGCCATCCAGATTGCAGCATGGCTTCTACGCGTTGATCGATGCGCAAATAAAGTTCGGGACGATCCACATCCAGACAGAGCAAAGGCACATTCGCAAATCGCTCGTCCAAAATTTGCGGACCGGTAAGCAAGCTGTAGCTCTCCCCCGTGATGAGAAAGTTTTCCCAGCGTTTGGCGATGCGGTACCCGTCATTCGGATGCAGGCCGGCGGCGCCAGTCGGATCGATACGGAGCAGTTCCGCGTACATATGCGGCAAACCTAAAGCCGCGATTTTTTCTTGCACATTCTGTTTAATGGCATCGGGAGTGGGGCCGCGATCAAATGGGGATGGAAATATGAGTTCTTTGAGGTAAAGACCAGTTCCGCCGACGATAAGAAATCGGGTTTTGGGATGGGCTGTAACCAGGGCATGTACGTGCGCGGGATAGGCTCGAGGTGAAAAAGATGCGGACGGGTCCACAAAACCGATGAGATGGTGTGGAACAGTTTTCTCGGCCTGACTTGGGGCATTGGTGCCGATTTCAAAACCACGGTAGATTTGCCTGGAGTCCGCGGAGATGATTTCGAAGCCATTGGCTTGTGCGAGCTTTAGCGCGAGAGCCGATTTTCCGGAGGCGGTGGCTCCGCAAAGTACGCCAGCAATCATGCCATAATGATAGTACAACCACGGGAAAATTCTATCTTGGCCACACCTGCGATGGGCATCATCCGCAAAATCCTTATCTTTCTGGTTCTGACTGCGGGCATCATCATGCTCGGCCGTTTGGCCCCGCGTATTCTGCCGGCACGCGCCCAGAAATCCCAGCCGTCCCAGCCAATTGCACCTACTCCGATTCCTGCACCAACGGATGTCGTAGGCACCGATTCCACCAACGCCCTGCCCGATGTGGTTGAAGATACGACGGGTGGAAAGTGGCAGCAAAAACTGTTCACACCGTTACTGCGCAGCTATCACTTGCCCGAAAAACATATTAAACCGAAGCAGGGTTATTTTGAAATCGTCTTGCCTAAAGGACGGCCTATCCACGACTATGCTTTGGATATCGAAAACTTGTGTCGGAAAAATGGGATCGTGGTGGAGCAAGGCGTGGAACTGCATCCCACCGGAAAAAAGATTGAATACCTGCTACAATCCAATGGACAACACATTAAACTGCGGGCCAGCCTGGGAACAGCCTCCTTGGCCGGTTCCGCAAAGTTGGCCATTGTCTTCATCGAAATCGATTCGTTAAAAGAAAAGGACCTGGCCGGGTTGGAGTCGGCCAATTGGGACAAGTCCCTATCCGTCAATGCCTTCTCTCCAAATGAAGTATTAAAGAAGCTGCGGTACACATCGGCACGCAATGAAATCTTGCTTGAGCTGCCTATGGAACCCTCATCCTATCCCTTTGTCGATCCGGGCAAGCACGCTTTATTTATCCATCATTCCAAGGCTGAAGTCAGCAAAATTTTGTCGGAAGGATTGGACAGCCTGCCCAAAGCAATCGGGTTTGTCACCAAGTACGGCGATCGCGCTATTGAAAATCTTCCTCTGTTGGATAAATTGTTCCAATACACCGCTGGCAAGAACCTGGTCTTTTTGGATTTGACAAACTCCCCGCGCAGCCTTGCCCGCCAATCCGCCGCCGCACAGGGAGCGCGCGTGCGCAGCCTGCTTCCCTTTAGAGACAGCCTGCATGTCGATGAGGAACTGGCGCGCAAAGCCATGCAAGCCGAGAAGACGGGAGAAGCGGTCCTGGTCTTGCCATACACCCAATCGGGATTTCAAGGCTTGGAAAAAGCTCTGGCCACCAATGCCACCTCCTTTGCCGAACTCGGTTTGGAACTGGTGACTTTTTCCAATTTGCTCGCAGCGCCCGGCGACAGTGTCCTGCCCAATGTCTCAGCACCCATCGCCAAACCCAAGCCTAAACCGATGGCTGTCCCCGCGCTCAAACCTGCTCCCAAACCAATCACAAAAGCAAAACCAGCCTACAAGCCAAGCTCAAAGGGGAAAGCAAAACCCAAGGGGAAGTTAAAAGTGACCAAGGAAAAGAGCTGATGAAAATCAGGGCGCATAAAGCTATTTATTGGTGCATCGTAGTGCTTGCGAGATTTGAAAATCGAATGTCGGAACTCTGGAAACGAGGAAGTTATGGCTAAGTTAGGCGTCAATATTGATCATGTCGCAACCATTCGGGAAGCCCGAAAGGTACGGGAACCGGATCCAGTCGCCGCAGCCACGCTATGCGAGCTCGCCGGGGCGCATGGCATCACCGTGCATTTGCGCGAGGATCGCCGTCATATGCAGGAGCGCGACATCCGTTTGCTGCGCCAAACCGTGACCACGCATCTCAATCTGGAAATGGCTGCTACACCGGAAATGCTGCAATTTGCTATCGATGTTCTGCCAGATATGGTGACCTTGGTGCCGGAAAAGCGCGAGGAACTGACTACCGAAGGGGGTCTGAATGTTGCAGGCCATATCGAAGAAATCACCAAAATGGTGAATTCGCTCCATAAGCACGATGTCCAGGTGTCGCTTTTCATCGATCCGGATTTGCATCAGATCAAAGCGGCTGTGCGCACGGGTGCGCGCTTCATCGAATTGCATACAGGCACCTATGCCCGCGCCTACGACTTTGGAGAGGGCGATGGACCCGATTGGCAGGAAGAACTTTCGCGTTTAGATAGCATGGCCCAAGTGGCACAGCGAAGCGATTTGATCGTCAATGCCGGACATGGTTTGAATTATCGCAACGTGACTCCAGTGGCTGAAATCAAAGGCATCTGGGAACTGAACATCGGCCATTCCATTATTGGGCGGGCGGTGCTGGTCGGCTTCGATCGCGCGGTGCGGGATATGCTGGAGCTGATTAAAGACAAACGCTGATAAAAAGACTCTGACTACATACTGACTCTGAAGGGAAGCTTTCCCCCTTGGGTCAGGTCAATTCCAGAGCAACCACTCTACTCCAAATCGGAAATTGATACCGGGCGGATGCACACCTAACTCGGTAGCATACCGGTCGTGATTCATATTCATGGACCGGAAAAACAGCGTGAAGGTTTTGATATGCATGGCCGCCTGGAAATCCAGGATCAAGTATTCATCCAGTTTGGCAATTCGGGACGTTCCCTGCAAATCCGGTAACCATCCGTACCGGGTCGAGAACCAGTCCCAATCCCAAGCCAGATCGAGCTTGAGCTTGCCGTCGACGAGAGCGCGCTTCCAAGCTAAACGGCCCTTAAAAACTCGGGCAGGAACCGAGAGGTCCTCGCGTGCTTCTGCTAAGTGTGCGTCCGTAATACTGCGAGCAAACAAAAAGCGATTGCGCAATTGCAATGTCCAGTTTCCCAAGCCCAAGGCCACACCCAAGTGCCAGGCATCCAAGCGTTGTTCCCCGAAGTTGCGCAGGGCCAGGGCCAAGGAGTCGGGCAAGTGGCCTAAAAAAGATCCTGCGGAACTGGAAGCTCCCGTCGAATCGCCAGTACAGCGTTGCGCTCGCATATTGGTATAGGTGAAATCAAACAAGTCCGCGCAGGCTTGTGGGCCAGGCAGCACACGCGGAAGCCATGCATCTTGACTACGAAAGAAATCCAAGCCACCGTCAAGGGTTACATGGGGCATGGCCACGGATACGGAACCGCGCCAACCCATATCCGTGCGGGGCTGTAAGGCGGGACTGGCATAGCGAAAACGAGCGGAGTTGTTGCGATAGAGCATTTCCCATTCCGGATCTTGCGTGCGGGATGAGGCGCCCCCTTCCACTCCCAGGCCAAAAGGTAAATGCAGATTTGCCGAGGCACCGTAATGCTGTAACCAATAAACCTGGTTGTCCATTCGACTGGAACGCCCCAAACCGGCATCGGCGGAACCCTCCAGCATCCCTACTGTAGGATGCATTCCAAAAGTCATATCCTGCGCATCCGTCCATCCAGAAGTTTGCGAACGCGATCCCGTCAATACGGGATCCCCATCCCATGTTTCGCTCCGGGTTTCCAGGCGAAGATCCGGGCGGCCCCACAAACCGGTACCAGCCATGGATCCGCGCATTCGGAAAATATCCGCTTGCAATTGATCGGTGCCGCTACGCACTGTCAACGAGTCTCCGGAGCGGTATTCCGAAGCCGAAAAAGCGGTGTGGCCGGCCTCCCATTGCGATGTCCAGTGATGATGGGTCTCCGCATAGAGAACGCCTTCTGAAGTTGTGGACATTCCCCCAGGAACCAACGTTTGCAGAGAATCCACTGCGCCAGGTCGGCTGATTCCCGCCACTACAATTGGTCCTTGCGGCAAAACCATGTTGGTGGAATTCTTCAAATGCTCCATATAAACTTCCAAAACCCGGTTGGTATCCAACCATACGCCGATGCGCGGTCGCATGGCCACGGCTTGAATCGCGTGGGAGTGTCCTTCTAAAACCAAAGAGGCACTGTCGCGATCGATGGGCCCGTAAATTTGGCCCAGGAATCCAAGGCCACCTAGGTAGGGCTGATGCACATTGAATTGATAATCGTAGCTTTGCGAATCCGCGGAAGAGGAAAAGTAATCCATGGCCAGATAAACCCGGTCCGATAGCATGCGACGCAGCCGCAAATCGAAAACGTTCAAGGTGATGGGCCCACGCTCCCAGTTGAGACGGGTGATAGGCGTGTCCAATGGCGCCACCGGCGACCAGATTTCTTCTATCGCCTGCGCATCTCCGCCAGAAGTGGTGACTGCGAACTTTTCGAGTGGAGCAAGTCCGCCGTTGAGATAGGGCGAATGTTTCCACGCGGGAAAAAACGGAGAGTAGACGGGAACCGTTTGCCAGTTGGTCAGAGAAAGGGTAAAGGCACGCGTGCCGGGAAAACCGAAATCCATATTGGCCAGGTCGCGGTTTGTGCGCCAACATTCCGCAGCGCTTTCTGCACCGGAGGGGCAGCTTTCGCCTTGCGCCCATGGGCTTTCTACAGAGTATGTAGGTCGAACGTGTTTGAGGGAGTCTAGCCTAGTGTTGAAACGGGAGTTGCTGTCGCGAGAAGCACTATCACTGAGGATGGTATCACGGACAATCCGCTGGGTTGTATCCTCGGACTTGGTGTGAGCCGTGTCCGTAGATGCACCGCTCTGGGCGGGACTCCAGAGAAATAGCGCAGGCGCCAGCGCAAAAGCGCCACTCAATCGGACCAAGGTCCGGAAAACATCGTGCATAGATGTGTAAAATTAGTTAATTGTCGTGATGGCTCTGCTAGCTGCCAGTGATGATGCGCTTTAATTCCATCCAGTTGTCATCAAACTGAACACCCTTGTCGTCGATGTACATGTCCGCGAACACCTTACGCGTCCCCATATCCGCACCCATGATGGGGTTGTTGATGGTGTCGAAAGGAATGCCGTTCTCTTGCAGGAACGAACGGACATCGCGCTCCTGTTGACCCGTTCGGCAGGTCCAGATTATGATTTTATGTCCAGCTTCATGAAAAGCCACCAAGGCCTCTTTGGCGCCTTCCTTGAGTTCACCAATTTTTGGATACCGATGCGAAACTACGGTTCCATCGAAATCAACTGCGATTATCACTTGGCGTCCTTCTTACCCGAAACACAGTTTTCTTACAATTCCAAAATCCATGTGTTTAGAGCATGCTGGAATTCTACCACCGATTTGGGTCTTTGTTCCAGATCGCGGTGCATGCAGCGCATCAGAAACTCGCGCAGCTTCTCACCTTTTTTGAAGGGAATTTCCGGAACTTCAGGTTCTATTTGGGAAAGCGCCGAAATGCCCAGGTCATGGTAGTTGATGTCCTCCCGACGGGCAAAGGGATAAACGCCCGTAAAGGCATAGGCCGCCATGGCCCCGAGGGAAAAAATATCCGACCGATGATCCACTTTGTAATAATCGCCGTCGAGCTGTTCATAGGACATGTGCGATGGCGTACCCAATACCGTGGTTTGCTGATCGGCAACGTCGTCTTTGACATGCATCCAGCGCGCCGCACCCAAATCGCTTAAAAAAGGTTCCCAGCCCTTGACGATGATATTGCTCGGTTTCAAATCCATATGGATGATGCCACGAAAATGCAATTCGCCCACCACGCCCGCCACAGCATTGATGAAAATGATCCGGCGCATCAGCTCTTTGACATCGCGGGGGCCGCGTTTGATGAGGTCGGAGAAGTTGGGGCCGTCCACATAATCCATCATCGTGAAATAATGTTTGTTGTGCAAATTGCCGTAGTCGAAAATCTTGACCACGTTGCGCACGTTTTGCGAGGTCAAGTACGTGTTGAAAAAGATTTCCGTCAAAAAGGTTTTGACCACCCGATTGTTCGACATGCTGTCTGGGGTACGATACAGGGACGGCCTCAAAATTCGCAAGACTACAGTTTGCGGTCCTTTGCCTGGTACGTTTACGGTAGGTACCAGAAAAACATCGCAGAAGCCACCCGAACCCAACCATTTGCCAATCTTAAAACCGGGATCATAGGCTTTAAAGTCCGTTTCCACCGATTGTTTGTAGACTTCCAGGTACTCACTGCCCCGCTCGGGGATGTTGTGCCGGCCTGCCGTCAGCCAGTTGGTAATGGTATCTAGCGAAAATTCCATAGGTCAAATACCTGCAGTTCTCTGAAATGTCCCGATTGCGGTCAAATGATAAATGTATTCCGGGTTTGAGTAAAGGGATTTGAAGCAGGTTTCCACCCATAAAACTTGTGGCCTTTCCCGCTGTAATTTACTTTAGGAGGTTACGGACTCGAAATAGGACGAATCAAATGGAAAAACCCCCGGTTGCTGAACAACCCCTGGTGGCCGTGGCCATGAGCGGCGGTGTGGATTCGTCCGTGGCGGCCCTGCTCATCAAGCAAGCCGGATACAGAGCTGTGGGCATTACCATGAAATTGTGGAGTCCACCCGTCCCCATTTGCGATGCAGATGGCAAGGAAAAAACCTGTTGCACTGCGGATAGCGCCATGGACGCCAAACGGGTGTGCGATCAAATCGGCATCCCGCATTTCACATTGGACATGCAAGAAGATTTCGAAGCCAGGGTCATTCAACCCTTTTATGAAGCCTACCTGGCCGGAGAGACGCCCAATCCCTGCGTCAACTGCAACAGCTTTGTAAAATGGGACGCGCTCTGGAAGCGCGCCAAAGCCATCGGCGCTGACTCCATCGCCACCGGCCACTTTGCCATGACGGAAAACGTCGGCGGCCGCAGTTATATCCTACGCGGCAGCGATGCCGCCAAGGACCAAAGCTATTTTCTCTGGGGCATTCCTCCCGAGACATTGGACAAGACATTGTTTCCCCTGGCCCATTTGACCAAGCCGGAAGTACGCAAGATTGCGGCGGAGGCAGGACTGCGCACGGCTACCAAAAAAGAAAGCATGGACATCTGTTTTGTACCCGATGGCAATTACCGAGACTTTATCGGAGACCGGGCCAAAGTTTTGGGAGATGCCATTGTGCCCGGCCGCATTCAAGGACCAGAAGGTAAAGATTTAGGTGCCCACCAAGGCTTACCCTTTTATACGATAGGCCAGCGCAAAGGCTTAGGCGTAGCCGCTGCCGAACCCTTGTATGTGAAAAAACTGGATCGCGAGAGCAATACGTTGCTGCTCGGCAAAAAGACCGAGCTATATGCCGATGGCTTCCGGGCGGACCGGGCGAATTTCTTTGAGCCTCTCGATGGAGAACTGGAATGTCTGGCGCAATACCGGTATCGATCTGCGGTGAAACCGGCGCGGGTCAAGGACGAGGGTAACGGAAATATTACGGTAACCTTGCTGGAACCTGGGTACTGCATCAGTCCGGGACAGTCTGTGGTGTTTTACGATGGCCAAAGACTATTGGGTGGAGCTAGGATTCGCGAAGTATTGTAAATGTAAAGAGATAGGGCGAAAAGGGTTCTCTTCATTCTGAAATACCGTGCAGGAAGCCTTTTTCAAGGCATTGTTTGGGCCTTTTTTTAAACTCTGCTATGGCTTTCACAAGCATCCGGATATCCTTCCTGGGAATCAAAGCGATTTCGGTTCTTTTACTGAATTTATGAAAATTGAAATATGCTGTGTCATCTAATGAACGAAAAACGATTCCGGCAGGAATCAGCACGGGTTCTCCAAAAGACAGGATTATCGCGGGGAATTGCCGAATTACCGTGGAAAAGTGTACAGATTTAATTTGGCTAAGGATATGATGAGAATTTGGCCGGGCACATCTATGAGGAAAAAGTAGACGTCAAACCGGCACCCAGGCTATCTTTCGGAGCGAGGCGTCGCTGCGCTCCGACAAGGAGGGTGCTGGACCTGAAATCACCTGCCGGTTAGCGCCGAAACAAGGTGCCGGTTAATCCGAAATACGCAGTAAGTAAGGAGGGCCCGTCCTTGGCCATCATATTCTGTTTGGGTGAGGCTACCGCCTGGGCTTACTGTTGAGGTGAGGCGGTTGAAGGAGTCGTAGCCATAATCCGTTTGATTCCAACTGTTGCCGAGTTGCTGGCCTGATTGCATCATCAGGCCCTCGGCATTGGTGTAGGACATGGCATAGCGTCCTTGCCTGTTGCGATTCCATTGGAAGAGAAGTCCATCGGCCCCGGCGCTCGGGCCAACTATTTCCGATGCTTGAGGTGAAATAGATTGTTCTGCTACCAAGGCCCAGCCGCTTTTATATAGGTTTCACCGGGGAATTTAATTTGGCTCGGGGTGTGGTGACAATTTTGTCGGGTACACCTGGTTTTTCGCATCGCATTTATTGGCCTTTTCTGGCCTGAGTTTCTGAATCGCCCTAGCAGACATGCATTCAAACAATTTCATTCAACTTTTTTCAGCGAGCCAGGTAACAGGCATGGTACCGTAAAAAGATATGATGTAAATGGTTGACCAGAAGAGGAAGCAAATTCAGTGAATTATCTAAATCCGATTCAAGAATATGACGGAACGGGTTCTCCAAAAGACAGGTTTATCGTGGGAAATTCCCAAAATAACGCGGAAAAGTGCACAGATTTAATTTGGCTCGGGATATAACGAGAATTTGGCCGGGCACACATAGGTCCACGCTACCTTGAATTTACCATAAAGTTGTGCCTCGATCAATTGGCCCAGAGTGTTGTAGGCGTAGGCGACCATGGATTTGTCATCCTTG
>JAYSRH010000541.1:0-2449 GCA_043721115.1 Fibrobacteria bacterium
CCTACAATTTGGTGGAATTGCAAGGTGGTTTGAAAACGCTGTCCGCCATGGGTCAGCTGGCCGCATTGGAAGCGAAAACCTTGAAGCAAATCATTCTGGAATATGCGCCAAAGGGCCATCGCTTTGGCTTGATGCGCAGTGCTCCCGGTTTTACGGATACTTTCTTCCCTCCAGCCGTGGAAGGCAGCGCCGACTACTTCAAGTTGTTGGCCTATTTGGATCAATTTACCGAACAGCAGATTTATACCGAGTTCAAGGATTTCAAAAACGACAAGCCGGAATGGGCTCCAACTGTCTGGGCGGATTCCGGGGAAATCCTGAAAAGCCGGAACAGCTTTCTAAGCGCATTGGATAGGATACGAAAGGGTTTCAGTACGGGGCCTGAACCTTTGCGACACATTGAAATGATTGGTATTGGGACCGCGCCGGCTAGCCTCATCGATTTGCAAGATCCAAAATTAATCGAATCCGTTATCGATAGCGTTACCCTGTCCAATGTCCTAGCTCCTTGGTTAGGAGTGGATTTTAACGCAGCATTGAAATTAAAAGCCAATGAAAATCTACGCGCCTTAGTCGTAAAATCACCACTGGCTATCGGCCTGCCGCCACTATTGTTCCCGGTCTTTCAACCCACCTCCGTGGAATATAAAGCCTTTACTCCCACGCGCAGCCAAGCTGTTCTGCTCCCATTCGATTCCAATGCCGAAAGGGAAGCGATTTTTAAAGCGGCCGGTCCCTTCGCGGACACAGTGCAACTTCAAGGTATCGACGTACTCGGTCGTAAAACTAGAGTCGTGACACTCAAGCCGCGGCGGTTGGATGCAACGGCCGATTCCGGCTTGGCCCGTTTATGGGCCGCCGATCCAGATCGCATCTCTGAGATGACGGAAGTGGACTTGGGCATGCGATATGGCATTCTAACCAAAGGCACGTATTTGGGCGCAGGCATTGAAGATGCTTCTTCCTTTATACCCGGGTCTGGCGGTACACCAATTCTCCCCAAAATAATCCAAGTATGGAGCGGGAGAACTTTTCGTATCGACAAAAATTTCTTGCGGATAGAGGGGCAGGGGAAACTCCTTTGGACCGTGGGAAGATTGCCCAACCTGGAAGTGTACGACCTTCGCGGGCGACTCATCCTAAGCCTTTCCTTGACTGAGTTCCGAAGTGGAGGTGGCTTTGCCATTCCGTTGGAACGGCTTCAGAATTTGGGACAAGTGAGACTCTTCCTTGTACTACGGGGGCCGCGCGGGATGCAAAGTTTCACGCTTAACGTAGGAAGCCGGAAATGAAGTCTCCAATTTCCTCTATCACTTTCTTTACCTCTGTACTTTTTGCTACTCTCATGATGCATGCGCTGCCCGCACATAGTGCAGACGTGGATTCAAATAACCATTCAGGATGGTTGCCGGTGCAATTTCTCTTCGGTCCACACATTGGGGTTACCGCCTCTAAATTCATTGCATCACCAGATTACGAGGCTTTGATAAAGCCCGCTCCAGCGCAAGCAGATATGGACATTTCATCCAGTTTTGGAGCCATGGTTTCCGCGCGTTGGAAGAATGGTATTACTTTGACGCTTGCGCCCAGAAGAGAAGTGTATGACTTAAAAACCCGGGAACAAACCGTAAGCTTTCCCGGCAATCCCTTTCCACATACATTAAAATCCAATACGGAATTGAGTTACACAATTTGGCCATTGTTGCTCGGCATGGGTTGGTACAGCCAAGTTCAGCATTTTCAGGTGCAAATCGGCGTATTCGGCGCGGCTCTGGATCGTGGTGATGTATCATGGACCGTGGACGGTGAATCCTACAGCAACAGACCCTATGTTGAATACCGATCCACGCATTCTGGATGGCTCTTGGGATTAGAATACGGACATCAGTTGGGTGGTGGGGAGGTATTTATGGGGCTCGATACCAAGCGGGAACCACAATCCTTAATGTCGGGCTTAAGGGGTTCCATTACAGCGGAATCGATGCACATGCATTTGGGCTATGCATGGAGCGTGAAAACGAGCGGCCGTTGAAAGGCCGCTGTTTCTAAAATTTGAATCACTTGATTCGCTTGAATTCCACCCGGCGATTTAAGAATCGACCTCCAGCCGAAGTATTGCTGCCTACGGGGTTGGTCGCCCCCAATCCAATGGGTTGCAAGTGATTTGCATCCGCCCCATGACTGACCAGGTAGCGCACCACGGTTTCTGCTCTGGCCTTGGATAAGGCCATGTTGGTCTCCTCGCTGCCGGTTTTGTCCGTATAGCCGATAACCTGAAGAGTTACATCCGGGAAGTTTTTGATGGATTGTGCGATATCGTTCAAGGTTTTATAGGACGTTCGGTTGAGTGAATCCGATGCTGTCCGGAAAGTGATGGATGGGAAAGTCGTCTTTCCAAATCCGAAAATGGCATTGGGATCCTGCTGCGTTTTGTAAGCTAAGCTGTCGA
>JAYSRH010000542.1:0-2447 GCA_043721115.1 Fibrobacteria bacterium
TGTAGGATAATTTAGTGTCGTATCTTTGATAATGGGGACCCAAACCGTTGCACCGACCTTACGAAACCAGGAGTTCATATGAATATTTCCGGCACCAGCCACAGAACCTCCGTAGAACTGAACTCTCATTTGGTTCCAGCCATTCACATCCCATAGCCGCAGATAATCCGCTTGAACGCAGCCAGTAAGTGCGCAGCCATAACTAGCCGGATTATATTTTGCAGTAGTTGCCGTCCATGAAGAAAACCCAGTTCCACCAATAGATATGTTATTCTCATTTCCATTAAAAGTAAATGGCCTATCATCTCGGTGAATGTACCCAGCTTCGCCCCAAGTGCCACCGACCGATCCGCTCCCCAAATAATCCAATACAGTCTGAAAACAATCACCGGTTGCCGTCGTTCGATTAAACAGGCCACCATCGTTGCCGAAGTCTGGCCAAAAATCAAACACGATTTCGTAATTGTTAAATATTTTGTTCGTCATAAGTATCCCGCCAACCCCATTTCGAACTCCGTTCACTGTACCATCAGTGGAATGTTGGCCACTGTAAATTGCAGGCGCGCCTGCATCAGAACCGATTCGAAAAGCGGCGCCCTTGACTCTATCACCGGACGAATGGCCTGTCAGGCAGCTCTGCCACCAACCCTTTAGGGTGCCGTCAAATAAGGAAAAATATCCGGAATCATCCGGTACAGAAACCACGGTATCTTTGAGCATATTGCCGGTTGGTTCCGGAGCACAAGGAGCGTCTCCAGTAGTGGGTGCGGGAAGAGGCTGTGCCCATGGCAAACTCACCAAAAGCAACCCAGCTAGCATTAAAGTTTTCCCAACCTTTTTACTCAAAATCATCTTTTGCTCCTGTATATTGCCAGATTTCTAATATCATAAAGACTGTCGCCAATTTATTATGGCGTTTCATTGGTAAACTAACTCCGAGTAAAGTCAAATGCAACCGATCTTAACAGTACGATTGGGTGGAGCTGCCTCATCCTATTACTTTTTGGCACAATTAAAATTTCGTTTTCCATACATATACCCGAATATACTTGACTTTGCTTACTTTAAACAGTATAAACGGTGTCATTTTTGGTATTTATTCACCCTATATTTAGGGGCGGTCCAGTGAGTTCCATTGGTATATGCCGCAATAAATTATAGCTGGTTGCAAAAAAATCGAAATGTGCAGCCTCAATAAATCCGAAGTTTTCTCGATTGCGGTAAACAAAGTGCCTTGAATATCCCCTTGCTCTACCCCAAGAAGCTGGAAATGCTACCTTAAAACGTCTATGTATTCCAATCCATTGAATCAGGAACAAAGCAACCATCCGCGATCCCTTGCCGAATTTCAATATGCCTATCCGGTAGTCTCAAGACGGTCTGGAGGGATTTCCATCGGCGTCAATCTCAATATTGACAAAGCCTGTAATTTTGATTGCCCCTATTGCCAAGTGGATCGAACAATTCCTAGGGAACAGGTAACCATTTCCGTAAATGCTATCCAAGTGGAACTCGAAAAATTGTTGAGTTTTTTCGATGGTCAAGGTGTCTTCCGTATGCCTCGTTTTTCTCCCCTTGCAGATAAAGATAAGCGGTTGCGTGATATTGCCATTAGTGGTGATGGCGAACCAACCATGATTCCTGCGTTTGCCGAGGTTTGTTCCATGTTAGCCCGATTGCAAGTAAGTCGTGTCAATCTAGACTTCAAACTCATCCTGATCACAAATTCGACCCTACTGGATAGAAAGTCCGTGCTCGAGGGAATTGGCCACCTGATGACCAAAAACGGGGAAGTTTGGGCCAAACTCGATGCAGGTACGGAGGAATGGTATCAGAAAGTAAATGTGTCCCGCGTCCGCTTAGACCAAATCGAAAGCAATCTGATTGGCCTTGGAAAATCGCATCCTTATAAAATTCAATCCCTGTTTTGCGCGCTATCCGGTGTGGTCCCTTCTAGGGAGGAAGTGAATGCTTATTTGAATAGACTCCAACGTATTCAAGCAGCTGGCAGCGACATTCAGGAAGTTCAACTCCATACCTTAGCCAGAAAACCAGCCCAGGATTCCTGTACACCGGTTAGCGAAGAGTTTCTAAACTCCGTAAAAATCCAGATTGAATCCCAATTTGGAATCCCGGCAAAAATGTATGGAGTGGAGGCCTAAATGCCCTTAACTTTTATCCTCTTGCAATGCGTCAATTTTGGCCTGGCCGGAGCCTCTTCGTGGCTGCACTTTCGGAATCCATTGCTTTGGGATGATCAAGCCATTATTATTTCCATATGCGCTGGGACACTCAGTGCAAGCCTTACTGCCATTCTACTCGGCATTTCTTTAGTCTTTGGGGAAGAGACAAAATGGGGGGCCACTATGCTCAATCTGTTCCTAACTCTAGCCTTTGGGGGGTGGCAGGGATATTTGCTTTTCATGCTAAGCCGGGACATGGGTATT
>JAYSRH010000543.1:0-2442 GCA_043721115.1 Fibrobacteria bacterium
ACAGCAAGTAAAGCAGCTAAAGCTTTGGGCATCAAAATTTATACCATAGGCGTTGGAAAAGAAGGCGAACAGCCTATGGAAGTCGATGATCCCGTATTCGGAAAACGCATTGTCAGCGTGCGAACCGATGTCGACGCCCCTATGTTGCAATCCATTGCCAATCTAACCGGAGGAAAATTTTATCGAGCCCAGGATGCGCAAGCCTTGGAGGACATTTATAAAACCATCGACAAATTGGAAAAAACGGAAATCAAAACCACGAATTATTACCGCTACCATGAACTCTTCCGGAATGTATTGATACTGGCACTCCTGCTCTTGCTGGTGGAAATATCCCTAACCAACACCCGCTTCATGAAAATACCATGAGATTTGCAACCCCCCAGGCCTTCTGGCTATTGTTTACAATCCCGCTACTGGCCGGATTTTTCCTTTATGCGTTCATCAAAAAAGGACGGACGCTACGTAGATTCGCCCAGGTGGAAATGCTCAAACGCATGACGGATGCCATTTCGCGTGGGCGCCAGATTTTCAAGGCCATCTTGATTCTATTAGTCGCGCTCTTTTCCGTATTGGCTTTAGCGCGCCCTCAATTTGGAACCAAAATGGAATTGATGCGCCGTAAAGGACTTGATGTTGTAGTCGCCATGGACGTATCGCTTTCTATGTATGCAGAGGACATCAAGCCCAACCGTTTGGCACGATCGAAACAAGAAATTGGAAAATTTATCGATCGATTATCCGGTGATCGTGTGGCTTTAGTGGCTTTTTCTGGTGAGGCTTTCCTCCAATGCCCATTGACCATGGACTATGGCGCATTCAAGATTTTCTTGGATATCCTCGGTCCCGATCTTATTCAAACACCAGGTACCGATATCGCAAGCGCCCTTGAAACTTCACTCAAGGCTTTTGATCCCAAGGACAGAAAATACCGGGTGGTTGTTCTCCTGACGGACGGTGAGGATCACAGCGGTCGGGCAGAAAAGATTGCGGATGAGGCAAGCCGACTGGGCATCACGGTTTATACAGTTGGAATCGGTTTACTCCAGGGCGTACCCATCCCGCTTAAAAATGAACAAGGCGAAGTGAGTTACAAGAAAGATTCCGAAGGTAATATTGTAACGACTAAACTGGACGAGGAACTGCTTCAAAAAATATCCCTCGCGACCAATGGAAAATATTATCATGCGGAACCGGGCCGTTTTGAGCTAGAGGAAATCCTGAAGGAAATCAACAAAATGGAGAAACGTGAATTAGAGTCCGAACGTATCAGCCAATACGAAGACCGGTTTCAAATTCCATTGGGTATCGCCATTGTCCTGCTCATCGGTGAAATGCTCATTTCCGATCGCAAGCGCCGTCGTCAGGAATGGTCTGGGAGGTTCACATGAAGCGGACACTGTTGGTTCCGCTGTTTTTTCTGTTTTCGTACGCGTTGAGTCAAAACCAAATGACGCAACCAGATTCCAGCTCTGTTCAAAAAGGCGCTACGGACCTATTGTCCCAATACGAGAAGCCGAATTCGACAAAGTCTAAATGGTTAAGCAAAGCCCTAAGCTTGCTCGGGGCCGGTGGCGCGCCAATTAAGCAGGCCAATAGAGCCTATGCTGCAGGTGACTATGACCTTGCCTTGCAAAAATATGCTGAAGCGCAGTTGGACCAGCCGGAATCGCAAGCATTGGCGTATGATATTGGCAATGCACAATTCCGCAAAAAGAAATACGAAGACGCCATCGCTGCTTATAAGAAGGCGTTAAACGGGGACGATGCCGCCCTGGCGGCCAAGGCCTATTACAACCTTGGAAATGCGGAATTCCGAAAAGGTGAATTCGCCATTCAGTCTGGCCATCAAGAAGGCATCGAGGATTATCGAGAGGCGATGGCGCATTTTAAAAAATCACTCGAAGTGATTCCGGATAACAAAGACGCCAAGCGCAATATTGAAGTAGTGCAAGCGCGTATCAAGGAATTGCTGGGCAGGCAAAAGCAGCAGCAAGACAAACAAAAAGGCAATCCACAAAAACCCCCTGAGCCAAGCGAAAAGGCTAAGGAAGTGCTGGCCCGGGCTATGCAATTGGTTCAAGAACGTCGCTACGCAGAGGCTAAAGCCCTATTGGAAGACTTGATTCAAAAGGATGCGACCGCTGCATCCTATCAAAGTCATGTACAGCGCATCGATGACATTCTTAAAATCATGCGTGGGGAAGCACCTACGCCTCCTCAAAGCCAGGACCCCAGGGCCTCTCAATCCGGAGTGGGGATTATATGAAACAATTACCTGCAGTTATGCCCTTGCGCTTATGGTTAACTTGCTTTTTGTGTATTGCCTTTGGAACAAGTTGGGCAGCAGGCCGAGTAGCCACTGATTATTTACACGCAGGCGCCGCAAAATATATTCAAGGCCGTCTGCAGGAGGCTTCGGTGGAAGTGGAGGAAGGGCTA
>JAYSRH010000544.1:0-6139 GCA_043721115.1 Fibrobacteria bacterium
GCGGAAAGTATAAAATCTGCGGATTTGATTTGCATGCTTAGTTGATTTGGGAGGAACGAGGTAAGGGATGCCCTTAGCCCATTTCCACCCGGCTTTCCAATGCTCTTTGCACCGTCAGTTCATCGACATACTCTAGTTCGGATCCAACCGGAATACCACGCGCCAGACGAGTGATTTTGACACCCTTTCCCTGTAACTTATGCATGATAAATGTTGCGGTGGCTTCCCCTTCGGCATTGGTATTTAAGGCCAGAATCAATTCCACGTCAGCCTGCAGGCTTCGCTCCCAAAGTCGGGAAAAATTGAGTTCAGCAGGGCCAATACCATCGAGCGGAGAAATCGTTCCACCCAAAACATGGTAGACTCCTGGAAAGGTACCGCTGCGTTCGAAGGCCAATATGTCGGCGGGCTTTTCCACCACGCAAATCAAATTCTGTTGACGACGGACATTGGCGCAAATTCGACAGGTTTCCCTTTCGGTATAATTGCCGCAGGACAAACATGCATGGATCCGGGACTTGCCTTCCGTTAAAGCTCTGGCCAAATCTTGGACGACCCCGGATTCCTGAGACAAGATATGGTAGGCCAACCGCTGTGCGGTTTTGCGGCCAATGGATGGCAGTCCGGCCAGCTTGTTAATCAAGTTTTCAATGATAATTTCCCGGGTATCCAATTCCGACATGGCCTATATATTACTTAAAAGTCCTACGTTCGCCTGAGAATTAGAACAGGTTGGGTGTTTTTTTTGGGAGCGCAACTTGTTAAATTATTTGCGGCATTGGCCAGCTTTTGACCAAAAAGACTCAAGTTGGGAAATAAACAAAACTAGTACCATGTGCTTTAAAGCAAGTTTCACTTACCGCTCAGCCCTTTTCTCGGCCTTGATACTAATCCTAGCCACATGGCCCAGGGCAGCTGGCACCCTTGATTCAACGGCTGCTACGGTTGCCCCCCAAGCCGTTCCCCAAGAAGCGGTCAAGCTTTCTGCCCATGGTACTTTCACCAACCTTTCTCCCCGAGTTGGGGATTCCCTCGACTATGTACTGCAAGTGGAGTGGGAAGAATCGCAGGTTCCGGTTATGGTGTTGGCTCCGGACAGCCTCCTCTTTTCAGGTTTTAAAATTTTAGGCCAAGCCACCGTCCACCAAAAATTGGCAAACGCCAATGGCATTCGCAATCATACAGAATTCGTCTATCGACTTAGGGCACAACTCCAAGGCAGTGGCCGAATTTCATCCCTGAAGATACGGTATATTACTGGAATATCCGGTCACGAAGAGGCCCTTTTCATTCCAACGGCTTTAATCGATATCGCACAAGCCCCCGTGCACTTGATGGATATGTTGTGGTTCAAACTATTAGCAGGACTGCTTCTCTTTGGCGCCGCAGTCATGCTGGGTTGGACGGCTTTTAAAGTGACTTTGCGAACACGGAAAAAATCGGAACCGGCCAAACTGGATCTCGGCCCCAAAGTGCAAGAGTTGAAAATCCGGTTGAAGTCCGCGGCCAGCTCACCGGAAGCTTCCAGGGACATTTTAATGGCCATGGAATCCTTGAGTATCCTTTATCTGCAACATGCACTAAAGCCCCAAGGGCCAAAGCCTCCGGGAACGGATACACAAATCTCGCCTCAAGCTAAGTTTGAGCCGGTATTAGAAGCGTTTTTAGCGCGTACCGGAAACACCGATAACGAGGTACAGGATTGGGGAAAACTCAGGGAGTTATTCCGCCACGCGCGATTCGCGGGTGGGCATAAGGAACCGCATGAGCTTCAAGATGCGTTCAAGACCTTCAAGAGATGTTTAAAAATAACGGGAGAAGAAGAGCATGAATAGTGCAGCCAAAGTGGATATACAAGCCATTACAGAAAAAGTGAAGCAGGAAGGTGCCATGGTGCAGCGCATCATGGCTGAAATAGGCAATTCCGTAATCGGCCAAAAAAACATGTTGGAAAAACTAGTGATTGGCTTGCTGGCCGATGGCCATGTACTGCTGGAAGGCCTACCTGGATTGGCTAAAACCACTGCAGTCAAGGCTCTGGCTAATTCCGTAAATTGCCAGTTTAACCGCATTCAATTTACTCCCGATTTGCTCCCGGCTGATTTGATCGGAACGCTGATCTTCAATCCCAAATCCGGTGAGTTCAATGTTAAAAAGGGTCCGGTATTCGCCAATATCGTCCTCGCTGATGAAATCAACCGCGCACCCTCGAAAGTGCAGTCGGCTTTATTGGAAGCCATGCAAGAAAAGCATGTTACCATTGGTGATACGACATACCCACTGTCCCCACTTTTTCTGGTGCTGGCCACTCAGAATCCAGTCGAACAGGAAGGCACCTATCCCCTACCGGAAGCCCAAGTGGATCGGTTTATGCTTAAAGTCACCATGACCTACCCTACCAAGGAAGAGGAAAAAGCCATCGTCAATCTCGTGTCCGGAGAAGGTCTTCCTCAAGCTCGGAAAATGGCGACCGAAGCCGATATCCTTAGGGCCCGCAGCATTGTCAATGAAGTGTATATGGATGAAAAAATCCTGCACTATATCATCAACCTGGTGGCGGCCACCCGCGATCCAGCAGGACACGGAATCAAAGATCTCGCTGGTTTAATTGAATACGGCGCTTCACCGCGTACCAGCATAAGCTTGGCCAAGGCTTCCAAAGCTCATGCACTTATTCGTGGTCGCGGCTATGTTACCCCGGAAGACGTCAAATCCATTGGCATGGAAGTCATGAAACATCGCCTCATTCTAAGCTATGAAGCAGAGGCCGAAGAAGTAAAATCTGAGAACGTTGTGCAACGCATTTTTGATAGCGTGGAAGTGCCCTAAGCATATGTTGTCGAAGGAAGTCCTTAAGAAGGTTCACCAAATCGAAATCCGCACCAGCAGCATTGTGAATTCAGTGCTGTCGGGGGCGTATTCCTCGTCCTTTAAAGGGCAAGGTATGGAGTTCGCGGAAGTACGGGAATACGTACCTGGGGACGAAATTAGATCCATCGATTGGAATGTCACCGCACGACACGGCACGCCGTATGTCAAAAAATTTATCGAAGAACGGGAACTCACCGTCATCCTGGTTGTAGATGCCAGCTCCTCTGGGGAATTCGGAAGCCAAACGGAAATGAAAGGCGAGGTAATGGCCACCATCAGCGCGTTGCTGGCCTTTTCCGCCATCAAGAACAACGACAGAGTAGGCCTTTTGATTTTCACCTCGCAAGTTGAAAAATTCATTCCACCACAAAAGGGGCGCAAACACGTATTGCGCGTTATCCGGGAATTGCTCTATTTCAAACCCAAGCAAAAGGGCACGGATCTGGCATTGGCTTTGGAATATTTGAACAGGATACTGACTCGTAGAGCTGTTATTTTCGTGGTTTCCGATTTCGCCACAGGGGATTTTGAAAAACCCATTAAACTATTGAACCGCAAACACGATGGTGTGGCCATTACCGTCTGGGACCCGCGCGAACGCGAACTTCCGGATGTTGGATTCATTGAACTTGAAGATGCCGAAACGGGTGAAATCATTCTGGTGGATACCAGTGATGAGGATTTTCGCAAGACTTTTAAAAAGGAAGCGCAAAAAGAAAGTTCAACACTGAAAAAACTTTTTCGTAAACTTCGTATGGATTTTATCGAGATTATCATTCAGCCAAAATATGACGACACCATTCACCCCCTCTTGGAATACTTTCGTAAAAGGGCCGCTAAGCATGCTTAAATTCCTTTGGAACCCTTCCATTAGGGTTGGCGCTGTGTCCAGCCTGGCGATATTAATTATCGGTTGCAATTCACCCGGCGGAACCTCATTTTCTCGTGAACAATACCGAGCTGCGGCTACGGCACTTTTTCAACAACAACTCTATCATGAAGCCGTTGACATGTATGAAGTCTATTTGAAATCGTCTGTCATCCCGCCGGAAGACGTGGTAAAAGTGCTTTACCAAATCGGCACCATTTACCAGGAAAATCTTCTGGACCCCAAGGCAGCTTTAGCCAAATTCACTGTCGTTAAGGCCCTGTATCCGCAAGAAACATTCAACAATCAGTTGGGCAAGCGCATGGTTGCCTGCCTGGAGACCATGGGTCGCAGCATCGATGCCACTCAGGCTCGCTCCAGGATTACAGATTTGGTGGCGGATTCATCAAAAGCTCCTGCCGGTGGAGTGCACGGAAGCGCAACTGTTGTTGCCGAAGTGGACGGACGTAAAATCATTTTAGGTGAAATCGCTTCCATGGTTGGAAAGCTACCGGATGCGCCCTTGGAACTCAATCAGTTGGTGCGTGAATATGTGGCGCAAATACTGGTGGCCGAAGCGGCAAAACGGAAAGGTGTTGGCGACCGGCCAGAGGTCAAGCAACGGATTGGCCAGGTAGAAAATCAAATCCTGGCGCAAGCGGGACTGGCAGAGGAAATCAAGATTCAGCCCCCGTCTGGAAATGATATCAAATATTATTTCGAAGCCAATAAGGCCCGGTATCTTAAAGGCGCTGATTCCAATGCCACCTTTGAATCCTTGGCACCAAAAGTACAGGCGGATTGGGCACGCGAAAAACAAGGCGCAGAATATCAGAAATACGTTGAGCGACTTTTGCAAACGGCCAAGGTCAACTTCTTCAATCCCAGTACGGGAGCAGCCGCCCAGCCATGAGTTGCATTTTTCCAAAGTCCGTGTTTAGTAGCATGATACTGGCGGTATGGATTCAAAGCCAACCCACGCCCTCCTTGGACATTTCGTCGCAGGTGGATAGAAGCGAAATCACTATTGGTGACCGCATTCAATATGAAATTAAAGTGGTGTATCCTAACCAAGGGCATGTAGAACTTCCTTCCGTTTTAGGCAATCTGGGTGCTTTCGAAGTCAAGGAATACCAAGTTTCTGAGCCCAAACCCGCCGGGAAACTGCAAATCCAAACCTGGCATTTCAATCTCTCTACCTTCACCGTAGGCAAATACACGCTGCCACCCCAACAAGTCGCCTACCGTAACGGCACGGATACGGCAGCAACGGTCTTTTTCACCCAACCGATTGAAATCAACGTCATTCGGACATCTCCGGAAACCGTAAAAGATATTGCCGATATTGCGCCACTCGCCAAAGTACCGGGAGGAAAACCTTGGCTGGTGTATGCTTTAGGTGGCCTGCTATTACTGGCGTTGGGCCTGATAGTGTGGAAACGAATACGGAAAAATACTTCGGTAAAATTGGAAAAGCCCCCTCTTCCCCCCTTCGAAGAAGCCATGGAGAAGCTCGCCGGTCTGAAAAATCTTGAACTACTGAAAGAAAATCAGACCGGAGAATTTTGTTTCCAGCTTTCTGAGTTGCTGCGGCGGTTTATTTCAAGGCGCTTTGGCATTGATGCCTTAGAGTCTACCACCTCTGAATTTCTCGAGGATGTGCGCAAACTTCCCATTACCCGATCACAAAAGCAATGGTTGGAAAAATTTTGCGCCGCCACTGACCTGGTTAAATTTGCCGATGCGCCGCTTACGGTCAACGAAGCTGAATCCTGGATTAAACAGACCGAAGATTTTCTACAGCAGACTAAACCGGTGGAAGGGGCAGAAAAGTGAATCTCCCCCACTTTCAGAATCCGGCATTTTTAATTGGATTGCTCATCATACCTTTGCTGGCATGGGATTATTTCCGAAAGAACCAAAAGCGCACAGCCAGCATTCGCTTCCCTTCCCTCTCGATTATAAAACGGGTGCCCGTAAGCATGGCCTATCGTGCTCGCCATGTGCTTTTAATCTTACGCCTATGCGTCATTGCACTGTTATTTTTGGCCATGGCCCGTCCCCAGTATGGTGAAGCAATTGAAGACATCACCACAAATGGAGTCGATATTGTTCTGGCCTTGGATATTTCCAGCTCCATGAAAACCATGGATTTTAAACCAAAGAATCGCCTGGTAGTCGCAAAACAGGTGATTGAAAATTTTATTCTGGGACGAAAAAACGATCGGATTGGTCTGGTGGTTTTTTCTGGGAAAAGCTTTACCCAATGCCCACTCACCTTGGACTATGGAATCGTCGTCCAATTCCTTAGGCACACTGACTTTGGAATGGTTGAGGATGGAACGGCCATTGGAACGGCAATTCTTAACGCCACCAACCGACTGCGACAAAGCAGTGCCA
>JAYSRH010000545.1:0-6120 GCA_043721115.1 Fibrobacteria bacterium
CAGGTGCGCACCCGGCTTTGTTTGGAGATGTTTTACGGTTCAGGCCTTCGACTCAGCGAATTGGTGGGTCTAAAATGGAGCCATATCAATGCAGACGAAGCGTCCGTTCGTGTATTGGGAAAGGGCAACCGTTTTCGCAACGTCCCGCTGACCGAGGCTGCCCGGGCCATGCTTGAAACTTATCGGTCCTCTTGTCGAGACGTTGGAATCCTTGACACTGGACCGGTGTTGGTATCCGCAAATGGCAAGGCGGTTGGGAAACGTATTATCCAGAGAACCGTAACTGACCGGTTACATTCGATGGGAAGGCAAGGCAAGTCTTCGCCCCATGTGCTCCGGCATTCCTTTGCCACTCATCTACTCGATAATGGTGCCGACCTCATGGCGGTTAAGGAAATGCTAGGGCATGTTTCATTGTCCACCACGCAAAAGTACACGCATGTTTCGGTGAAAAAACTTAAGGATACCTACGCCAAGGCCCATCCTCGGGCGTGAGCGAAAGTGAACGCGATGGAACAGGAATACGCAGGCATGAGCGGGGAAATTAATGCTCTGAAAAACCGGAATGCCGAATTGGAATCCAAAGTCCGGAAACTAACCGCCGATTTGGAGGCTGCGGAACAAGCGTCACGTCCCTTGTATGTATTGGCCGACAACATCTCGGACAACATTTATTTCAAGGATCTGGAATTCCGGTACCGATGGGTAAACAGGAACATGCATCTAGTCCATGGGTTTCCGGACCGCGGCGGTATTTTGGGCAAAACCAGTTGGGATATTTTTGATCCGGCTCGTGCCCAACAAGTGCATGCGGATGATGAACGCGTCATTAAAACCGGCGAATACATTCTCAATAAGTTGGAAACCGGGAAATACGCCGATGGCACACCCATGTGGAATGTCACGACAAAAATCCCCCTAAGGGATCCGCAGGGAAACATTATCGGACTTTGCGGAATTTCCAAAGACTTCACCAGAATGATTTTGGCGGAACAAGTGTTGTCCCAAGAGGGCGTTCTCAGAAACGATTTATTGGAAAACCTTCCAGATGGTGTGTGGTTTAAGGACCGCGAAAGCCGGTTTACCTGGGTTAATAAACATGTTCTGGAAATACTAAATCTGTCCAACTTGAGTGATATTCTCGGTAAAACGGACTTTGATCTGTTTAGCAAGGAGCATGCAGAAGAAGCGCGCCAAGACGAAATTCGTATCATGGAATCCGGTCAAGCCATCACCAATAAGCTTGAACAAGACAATTATGGGGACGGAACGCCGCGCTGGGTCTACACCACAAAAATCCCTCTAAAAGATTCTCACGGCAATATAATCGGTACCTGCGGCATTACTAAAGATGTGACAACTTTGAAGAAAGCTGAGGGAATCCTGGTGCGCGAAGGCGCCCTAATGAACGATTTGCTGAATAACACGCCCGATATCGTCTTCTTCAAGGATCGCGAAAGCCGCTTTACATGGGTCAATTCCGCCATGTTTGCATTGACCGGCATGTCCTCTAAAGCCGAAGTTTTGGGAAAAACGGATTTTGACTTTTTCTCTAGAGAGCATGCCCAGGCAGCCCGTGATGATGAGTTGAAAATCATGTCCGATGACAAGCACGTTATCAACAAGTTGGAGGTCGACAATTATGCCGACGGCACTCCTCGATATTCCTATACCTTCAAGAAAGCGTTGCACGATATGCATGGGGAGATCGTGGGAACCTGCGGTATTTCCAGGGATGTCACGGCGTTAAAAAAGGCCGAAGAGGCTTTGGCTCTCGAAAGCAATTTGCTTAAGGTTCTACTCGACAATATTCCTGACGCCATTTATTTCAAGGATGCGCAAAGCCGATTTGTGAGGGTAAGCCGGGCCATCCATTTGGAGGGCATTCAGAATGTGGAAGATGCCATTGGGAAAAGCGATTTTGACTTCTTCTCAATTGAACATGCCCAGCAGGCATTTGATGACGAGCAAGAAATCATGCGCAGTGGCATTCCCATTGTAGATAAGGTGGAGCGCGAAACGTTCACCAACAATCGTCCCGATGCTTGGGTATCGACCACCAAGGTGCCTGTATATGGTACGGATGGCCAAGTTTCCGGACTCGTAGGGATTTCTCGCGATGTAACCGAGCGCATGGCCGCTCAGGAAATCATTCGCAAAGCCAAGGATGATTTGGAAATTCGAGTTCAAGATCGCACGGCTGCGCTCGTTCAGGAAATCAAGGAACATCTTCGTACGGAAAGGGCGTTGCGGGAAGGCGAGAAGCTGCTCCAACAGGCCAACCTTGGCTTGGAGTCCCGAGTCGGTCAATTGCACTTTCTGAATTCCGCTGCCCATCAGCTCGCCCTGTATCCCCATCGGAAGGAGCTTTTACCTGCAATAGTTAAAAACTTTGTGGGCTGTCATCCCGGAATTGAAGCGGCTATTTGTGAGATGGGGAATGCAGGTTATGAATGCGGCGCCACGTCCACTCGGCTATCCGAGCCGGAACATCGACGAGCCTGCGCTGGATTTCTTTCTCAACAGGGACAAGAGCCTCTCCTATTTCCTATTACCATTGCCAACCGTAAGACATCACCCGAAATTGGAAAAATCAATTTTCTGGGAATGGAGGACTATCCCGTTTACTTAGCTATTCCATTGCTCGTAGAGGAAAAGCCGCTTGCAGTGGTCCAAATTTTTGCTCCAACATCTTTCCTCTCTTGGTACGAACAGGAAAATGTCATCATCAATACATTAGCTACACAGGCAGCCATCAGTCTTTCCAATGCCAACAACTTTTTGGAGCTGGACAAGAAAGCGCGTCTTGCAAGTGAGTTGGAAGTGGCCCAAACCATCCAAAGGCGGTTTACACCAAAGGATAAACCAAACATTCCCCGCATTAACCTTTCCGGCGCATACTACCCCGCAAATGAAGTGGGGGGCGATTACCTCGATTATTTCCAGACGGATCAGGGGAGCTGGGTGATTGTCATTGCCGATGTTAGCGGCAAAGGCATTCCCGCAGCTTTGGTCATGACCATGTTGCGTAGTACTTTCCGGGCCGAGGCCCGTTATGAAAACTCTGCAAAGAAATTGATGTGCGCGGTCAATGACCTTATGCTAAAGGACTTGGATGATAAAAGCTTTGTCACGGCCCTTTGCTTAATTGTCGACAAGGAGGGAAAGTCCATGTCTTATGCGCGAGCCGGGCATCCCCCTTTGTTGATTCAGCGTGCCGGATCCGGTGAGAAGCCAAGTTCCATAAATTCCAAGGGGATGGCGCTTGGAATAGTCGGTGGCCCTATGTTTGTTGGTGCCATGGAAGAGCTGGAGATTGAGTTGGTAGCCGGGGATCGCTTCCTTATCTTTACCGACGGCCTTTTGGATGCCATGGATAAGGACCGGAATTTTTATGGGTTGGAACGGCTGCTTAAGATATTAACCGGTGGTTCAGCCTTTCAGCCGGATTTGTTGCTGAAACGTATTCTGGAAGATGTTCGTGTCTTTACCCGCAACGAACCCTATCACGACGACTTGACCATGTTGGCCATGGAAGTGCAGTCTTAAAGCGGGTTGTCTGCAAACGAAGGGTCAGTGCCTCTTGGCCAACACCGCAGTTAAGTTTTCGATGAATCGTTTATTTTGCGCCGGTGTTCCGATAGTCACCCTATTCCAATATTCCAGTCCAAAACTTCTCAAGGCTCGGATGATCATGCCCCGCTTCAGCAGGTCTTCACAAATATCAACGGCCGGCCTTTTGGTTTGGAAGCAGATGAAATTTGCCTGAGTGGGGACAAAATTGAGTCCCAACTTTTTGAACTCCATCTCCAAATATTTTCTGCCCACAAGATTGTTTTTATAGGAACGAGCTCGGAAGGATGCATCTGCAAGAGCGGCAAGCGCACCGGCTTGTACCAGTAGGTTTACGTTAAAGGGCGTTTTAACCCGGGCAGCTTCGCGTATAATCAAGGGATGGGCAAAGGCGTAACCCAGGCGCATGCCTGCCATGCCAAAAATCTTGCTGAAAGTGCGGCAAACAATCAGATTTGGAAATTTTGATAAGAGCGAAAAACATTGAGGAAAATCAGCGGCATCGGAATATTCGCAATAGGCTTCGTCCACAACCAGCAAGGTTTTTCGGGGCAAGGCCTCCAATAAATCGACCAATTCCGAATGTGTGAAATACGATCCGGTGGGGTTGTTGGGATTGCAGAGGAAAATCAATTTCGGTTTAAGAGACAACTTGGCTTTGAAGGCTTTTAAGTTATAACGGTTATTTTTAAGAGGGATCCTGACAACTTTTCCATCCAGGACTCGTGCAGAGAATTCGTATTCAGAAAAAGTATTCTCGGAGATTAGAACTTTTTCGCCAGGATTCAGGAAAGCAGCCGCAATCATGAGGAGCACTTCATCGGAGCCATTGCCGACCATGACCTGGTCGAGGGTCAGACCGTGGGCATTTGCCAAAGCTTGTCTAACTTTGCGGCTGGAACCATCCGGGTAAAGGGAAACTTTCGGTAAGGCTGCCCGAATGGCAGCAATCACCTTGGCGCTGGCCCCCAACGGGTTCTCGTTGGACCCCAGTTTAGTGATGGAGGGCGGGTGGTATTTGGCGCGCACGTCTTCAATGGAACGTCCAGGAACATAAGGTTTAAGCGCCTGGATGCTTTTACGGGCCATAGTCAGGATGCTCGCATCATCCCATCCGCTCGGGGCGGCGCTGGATTTTCGAAGTGTTTTTTTCATAAAGTCTTGTCCTCAAATTAGTTATTCGCCCAGCACCTTTAAAATTGCAGCATGAAAGCCTCAATTCCTTGAGAAATATACATCGCCACTGCAAGCAGTAATTAAAGGTAGAAGGGGCCAAATTAAAGGCAGATGGGGGTCAAATAATCCTATAATATCTAGGCATGCGACGGAGAGTTGGAGGGAATATGACCTGTAACATTAGAGTTACGTTAATCGGATTAACGGCTTTTCAGGTGGTTTTCGCCCTTAATCCCATCCATGAGGCTTCTTATAACCTCGTCCCAAGCAGTAACTTTCAATGCGCGACAACTTTGTCGGGTGGCGCCTACGTGCACTCCCAAACCACCTCCACATTCGACATGCCAGTAGCCATTGCCTTGCAAGCCACTCCGCGGGTAGAGTTGGGTGCCCGTTTGCAAAGCCGTTGGGGAGATGTGGAAGATAATTTACCGTATTTAATCTTTGGGGTAAAGTGGTTGACGCTAAAGCATACCAGCGTTCAGGCGGATCTCATGATAGGCACCAATTTAAATACAGGCAAGGGTTTCTCTATTTCCACCCATCACAAATTCCAATATTTTTCCTGGTTCTCGGCTCCCTTGGTGACGCACTTTGGTTTCATGGAAGCCATGGTGGACCGAGACGCCCTTATGGCCATGGAGATAGGATATTACCCAACCTTGGCGGTGGCCCGAAATCTTGCATTAGAATGTGGCTTAATATCGTCCAGTCAAACCAATGGTTTTGAGGATTATTTGGCTATGGATTTGCAACCGGCATTGCGCGTAAAATTTGGACATCAGTCGGAACTTGTTACGGCACTTGCCATAGGTTTGGCGGGCCGAATGCGCGAAAAAATGCGTGCTAAAGTCGTGATCAATTATGGAATTTAATCCCAGGGCGGACGGGGCGGATTAAATACTGTTTGGATTCAACCCCCAACAGGCAAGGTCGCTGCTGCCTGTTTGGCCGCTTCCAGAACCATTCCCAATTTCTCCTGAAGGTCCGGGTCGGCTCTTCTCTCTTCTAAAATCAAACTAACATATCCCATAATTCCAGAGAGCCCATTGTTTAGCGTATGGAGGGTATCGGGTGTGATACCTACGTTAACCCGTCCGTTCTGAATGTTTGGCAAAGATTCACGGATGCGGACAACTCCTTCTAAACCGTTAGCGGCCGGGCTTCGTTCAAACTGGAGCGGTTGTAAGGTATAGGCGCTGAGAAGCGCGGCATGGTAAACAAGCCAGGCTTTTTCCATAAAGTCGTTCATGGTTTTACGTTGAATGACAATTTCCCCGTCCAAGAAGGGAAGCTTGAAGGTGCCTTGCGGAACCGCTTCAATCTCAAAGGCCATGCCAACGGTACGTATGAACTCCAGAATGTCTGAGG
>JAYSRH010000546.1:0-2431 GCA_043721115.1 Fibrobacteria bacterium
GAGCTCGGCAACCGTGTCCCAGTTTCACAGGGGATGTGAATTTGTCGGAATCTCCGCATCTTTACAGACTTCCACCCAGTCCAAGCTCAGTGCGAATACGATCTTTCTTAAAACCGGGATGGTAGGGAATCGATCATATCGCTCGGCTCTACCGACAGTCCCATTTCCTGTTTTCGATTTCCTGCATAATTCCGATTTTGACAGTCCTAGTCGCTCCCGCTCAGCCCGCAGGATATCCATGAGTCGCGCCTGATACCTAAAATCCGCATCGTCCGGCAACGGAGATGGCGAATGGTTGGAATCAGAAAACACCCCGTTTTTCTAAACAGGAGCTGTCGGAAACGGCAGAAATTTAGCCGCACTAGTCAATTGACTACGTTAGGGATTTTCCTAAGATGCCGCTGGCTGAATTAAGTTTTCACCATTTCGAATCAATTCCCCTAAAACCCTAATGCTTTACAATTTATCCCGAACTTTTTGGTTAGTTTCAAATTATGATCCTGACCCTACGCCACTTCACGTCTGGGCCGGAGTCGCTTTCGTTTTCCTGCTGGCGATGGGCCTTTACATGCTGCCCACCATCATCGCGCTCTCCACAGGACATCCGCTATTCCTTGGAATCGCTTTCCTAAATGTCCTTCTCGGATGGACAGTCATCGGCTGGGTGGCGGTGTTCATCTGGGCGTGTATTAAACCCTCTCCCCGCGTGACGGTCATGCAGCCTTTTCAGCCGCCAGTCCCTGCGAGACCCCGAATTGAAGATGAGCTTGAAGCACTTCAACGACTTCGTGAGCGAAAATTACTCACTGAAGAAGAATTCACCCAAAAACGCCACAGGCTGCTCGATTCGATTTAACCCCAATTATCATGAAACACTCCCACTCCCTCACCATACTAGCCGCTATTGCCCCCTTCGGCATCTTCACCAACACCGCCAGCGCAGAACGCGAAGAAACCATTCCGATCTACAATGGAACTCCAAATAGGGGGGCGTGGTATCTGGACAAAAATGGTTTCGGTGATGCCTTAACTGGACGTATTGCTTTTGGCTTAGACAATAATCGCTTCGGTGGGGCTAAGTGGAAAGTCCCGGCCTTTGATACCAAGAATGGCACACGCATCGTCACCGGGTTTCGGATTGATTACGGTGGCACTCTGCAAGCCACCTTCCATGCCGACGCAGGAACGACTCACAACCGCAAGGTTGAGGCGTATCGAGCAGTTGCCGAGATCACTGCTGACATCAATACTGACGACCATAGTAACCCTGGGCATAAAGGCTATACCGCCAGCAACTTTGGTGAGTACGGAAGGGACATTCCTCTCGCTGAGCAAACCGCCACGCTTGATTGGAATGTGAACTCTAAGATTCAAGAACGAGGTTGGACGCTTCGCCCTGTAAACTTTTCTTCAAATAAAGAAACTTTCGAAAAGATCACAAAGGGGGAAACGGAGGTAACTCTGCAAGGCGAAGTGCTTTGGAATCCCTATTTTACGTTCCAACGCAAAGCCTATGGCACCAACGAAATCGTCACCGCCTACGCAGACGCTGGCACTTCTCAATGGGAAATCCCTAATGAAAATGTCGCAGACCAAATAATCGGAAGCGCCTATCCCGTCGATACCCTAGGTCGCCGGATCGATGCGTTTTCAGGGATGCCGGGATACCCTGAAGGGTATAACCCAATAAAAAGCCGGAACGCCGTCTATTCCAAAACCGGAGCTTCTGCCCCCATCAATGTCTCAGTTGTTTACTCCTACACTCAGGTAGGAGATGCCGATTACGGACTTACCGTTTACGGCGATGCTGGAAAATACGCGGCTGATTTTGAAAAGCTGGATAATAATCATATCGCTTTCATCAATCCTGCATCTTTGACCATTCCAGGAAACAAGCTTCTAGAATATCAAGAATTTGTATACTATACGACAACCCCTCCTTATATTGGTAACTTCCCACTTTACGACTACGAAGGAGAAGTCTCCGAAGGCAAAAATAGTTTAGTTTACGGATTAAATCCCGCCTTCAACTTCAAGTGGATGGATGTGAATCGCGACAATCAAGTCAGCATGAAGGAATATCGCAACTGGCGCTTCACCGTCGACAACCTCCGCGCTAAGCATCAAGCACCCGGAAAATTCATGCCGGACCTAGATTGGGCTACCTTTCCACCACCACAGGATGCAGACGCACCACAAGTGCCTACGCTTGGTTGGAGGGAGGAAATGCTCTTCAGCACTCTGGATAAGAACAACAATGGTCTCATTCTCGCTAAAGAATGGCTGAGCATCTATCCAGTGTTGAAGGCCAAGCCAAAAGCTAAGATCAAGGTCAACCCTGCCTATCTGCAAACGTTTGCAAGCGTTGACACCAACAATGATAAGGTGGTTACCCGAGAAGAAATCCTTGCTCTAGGAAACTCCAAAATGC
>JAYSRH010000547.1:0-6116 GCA_043721115.1 Fibrobacteria bacterium
CGCTGTTCCAGGGGAAGGTTGGCATCATTCTTCTTAGAAAAGACCATTACGGTCGGGAAGAGACTGACACCACACAAGACCAGAACAACGATCAGCAATACGGTACGAAAACCTGTTTCCCTTTTCATTAGGCTACTGATTCCTTCATCTCAAAACCGTTGAAAAAATCAACCATCCCGGGAAGATCTTCCTGGGCTAAGTGGTTGAAAAACCGGCAGGAATATAGAAAAGACATCCCTATTTGCCAGTCCACTTGAGCAATGGATGAGGGTAAGGCTGGAACGGAACCTTGCAGATAGTGCTCAGGTGAGCTTTTGCCGATAGGACTGGAGCAGAAACTCAAATTCCGGATTTCGCCGTAAAAGGTCCAGATCCGGATCCTGGAGAAGCCAGTCAAAATCTGAGAATCCTTTGCACAACGCCATGGTGATAGCCGCCAAAGCCTGTTCCCGTTTAGATTGAAGAGAATAATAGCAGGCGAGGTCGTAGTAAGCTGCCGCGCATTCCGGATCGAGTAAGATAGCTCGTTTACAAGCAGCTACACTTTCTTCCAGGTCACCGGGTTTTTTAAGAAGAGAACCCAGCAAAATGAAGGCAGGGGCAAACCGAGGATTCAACGTCAAACTGCGGCGACAATGAAATTCAGATTGAGAAAAATGCTGCAAACTTTTATAGACACCAGCGAGACAATAATGGATTTCGAATGTATCCAGGCCACTGTTCAAGGCCAGGGACAGACATTCCACAGCATCCTCATACAGATACGCATCAGCGAATTCAAGCCCCCGATCAAATAGCCACTTGGCTTCCGGGGCATCAGGAGTGGGCCCAGTTGCGCCATCAGACGGAAGAAATCTTTCCAAAAGGTTCATTGCCGCAGAAATCTTTCCCGCCTGGAAAAGAAGATCCGAAAGCTCCTGATAGAGCGCCCTATCCTCCCCGGAAGATTTGATTCTCTCCCTGAGAGCTCCGACTTGATCCTTTAAGCAATCGTCCATAAACCCCGGCTTATGCCCTGTTACGATATGGGTCTAATCTATATCAAAATATAGTGCGGGTAGATGGGAACCGGGAGACAAAAATCGAAAAAGGTACTTTTTCTTAATTCAGCCCTAAATCCATTAGATTCGCAATTAATTGACGAAAAAAGAATTAAAGTCGACTCGAAATATGCCGATAAACTAAGCAGGAGTAGACATGAGTATAGTCGTCAACCCCGTCACCCGAAGCCTTAACCTCCCTCCATCGCCGGTAGTACCATCCGACACGGTGGCGGCAGATGAAGTCGAGGCAAAAGCAGTAGAAACCGCCAAAGTGACTGCTGCCCCTGAGTCTGGGAATCCAGCACCGCATGGTGGCACTTCGGGCCAACCTGGCCTTGGTGACCATGTTGATGTTTACGACACGGAAGCCGCAAAAAATAGCTGCTGAGAAAGCCACACAAGGCCTACTTGGACAGCATGAAGAGATTCCAAAAATCAGCGAACCACCACCCAAGGTGGATTTCCCCTTTTTAACCTTACTTGGTGATTCCACCCCGCATAAAACGCCGGGCCAAGTTATCGATACGACCGTTTAATATTTTGGTATCCTGAGGCCTGTGCTATTGGTATCATCAGGGCTATGCCATGGAAACGCCTGAAAAGGGTTCTTTTTCGTTTTATCGGTTCTAAAGGATACCAGGCTGTTCATGCTGGCTACTTTTTTGCGCGCATGGTTAGGGCCCTGCAAGCGCCCAAATATGCTCAAGGTTTTTTTGGCGCGGACCTGCAGGCCTTCGCCGCGCGCCTCAAACCCGGTGACCGCGTTCTCGATATAGGTGCCTTTTTGGGTGCATCGACCGTGCTGTTTGCCAATGCCGTAGGGAAATCCGGCCTGGTAGTGGCGTTTGAGCCCGTTCACGGTCAGTTGTTAAAAAGGGTTTTGCTTCCCTTTCGACTGCGACAGGTTTCTCTACAATCTTTTGGCATCGGGGCGGAAAACATTTCCACCGATTTTTTGATCCCCATTCACTATGGTGTGCCACTCTATTCGCAATCCGGATTTTCCAATTCTTACGCTTCCGAACACATCGGTCCCGGATATTCCTTCCAAAAACGTCGGGTGGAAATTATCCGCCTCGATGATTTTTTAGCGAACCAGAACCTGACTCCCGAGTCTATAGCCGCAGTCAAAATCGATGTGGAAGGATCGGAAATGTCTCTGTTTGCCGGAGCGGAAAATTTCTTCCAGCGATTCCAAGGTTTGCTCTTATGCGAATTCTGGTTCAATCAAGTCCCGCCTCCGGGTTGGACGTGGCTTCGCGAACGTGGGTATCTTTGCCGTTACCTTGGGAAAAGCGGGCAATGGCTGTCTGCTAATACCTCAGATGAAATGCGGACGATTTGCCACGGGGAAACGTATGGTAATTTCTTTTTTAGTTCAAGGCGTGGGCATTTCTTCGCCCAATCTGTACAGCCATAGGCTGAGCTTCCCGAGCCGGGCCAAGCTTTTGGCATCTTGAAGACCAATGCCGTCCGTGCAGGAAAAGCAATTGTTGCAGACCAGCGATAAGGAATCGGTCCGAACTGAAAAAGCGTAGCCATCGTTCTTGAGGCAGGTAAAACGCTGCACGCCCTTCCAACGATGCGTGAGCGATAATAGGAGCTGGGCAGTATCTTTCTGCGAAGGAGAAAAGGCCCTTTTATGCATGGCTTTATCAAAGCCGCTTTCTGTGTTGAGATGGCCTTCGACCCCAGTTCCATTCCTTCCTGAATCGATTTTTAGGACGCCGACGGAGTCCAAAGTAAATGCCATCAGGCGTTCCACTGTATCTGCTGAGTGCATCGCGTAGGCTACTTTAGCCTGTTCGGCGGCCAAAACCCGGCGGGCTGGGAAAGGCAAGGTCAAAAAACCTAACCCCAGTAAAAAGAAAGCTCGTTTCAGGGGCAAAGGACCTCGCCTTGTTTAAACAAAAAGTTGAGGACAAGTTAGTTCAGTTGTCGGAAGGGCACTACCAGGAGGTGATAAGCATCACATGCTTTTTAGGGCGTAAAGAGGGATTGTATTGTTTCGATTTACCGAGTTGACAGAAACGCTGGAAAATGGTGTATTTACGGGATATCTTCGCAAGGAATTTTTCAGCATGACCTTTAGTATTCGCCTTTCAAATATTGCCTCCGTGACTGTTTTAACTTTATCCGTTTTACCCCGCATGACCTCGGCGGGAAATCTGGATGGCATTATCAAAGCCTTTGAAAACAACCGAGAATATGTGAAACCATTCGCTACACTTTTTGGGTCCATGACCAACTCCGGTTGGTATCAAAGCTCTGCCGTACCCGCAGGTTTTGGATTCTATCTGGGATTGCCGATTAATGTGACTGGGCTGTCCGATCAGGACCGTTCCTTTTCCTGGACGGCCGAAGACCCAGGTTGCAAGCTCTATCATACCGACAATCCAACCGGTAAACAAACTTGTAAGGAAAGCTCCACCTATGATGCGCCCACGATCTTTGGACGTAAAAATGGGCCAATAACATATTCCTCTGACTACAGTCCCATCAGCAAAACCATTTTTGACTCCACCGAAACCCCCTTGAGCGACGGCAAGCAAGAGTTGTCCAGTTTCAACTGGTTGCCGTTTGTAGAACCGCAGTTAAGTTTTTCATTCAAATACACGGAAATCAAGTTGCGGTATATCGGCTTGCCTTTGGACGCCTATGCCTTTTCCATGCCCGGCCTTGGCATTCAACATGACTTGGCTTCATTCTTGCCTCCGCTTCCTTATCCCCTCACCTTTTCCGTGGCCGCCAATTTCACCTGGCTTTCGGCATCCTGGAAACCGGGCGGAAATATTTCCGGCACAATGGACTTGACCGGACAATCCCAATTCTTTGGCGTCTTAGCGGGCTATACCTATAAAAAATGGCTCGAGGTCTTTTTGGAAACGGGCTGGGAAAGCGCCAGCTTGAAAAGCGGCGGATCGCTGATTATACATGACAACAGCACCACCAACCCGCAGCCGGATGAATCCGTTAAACCGAATCTCAACCTGGACGGTCGTAATGGCTTCCGTCTCAATCTCAATGTGGCTTTTCACCTAGGCTATGATGCCGTATTCGGTCAAAATATGGGCGCTCAATTTGGAAATCAAATCGGCCTGCTCGCTTATCGTTATAAGAAATAGGACTATTGGTATACCCTAAACAAGGAAACGACTATGACAGCACTGAACCGGAACAAAACAACTGCGCGACTTGCCCTATATGCCTTCACCGCCATTGCGATTTTAGGTCTGGGATCCTGTGCCATTCAAGAAGGTACGGATCCCAACAATAGCGGCGGCCTGGTGGTGGCCGTTAGCGACACGTCTTCCATCAATTTGACATTCGACAATCTCGCGATGCAAACGTATTCCGATTCCGGCGAATTCAATCTGGATGATATCCGTGCCCGGCTGAAGGACAAAGGCATCAACCCGGACTCGGTTACAATCACTGGCCTCAAAGTGACCTATGACGCCACCACTTCTGAATTCCTTACAGCCAATAGCGGTGTGCGTTATTACTTGGAAATTTTTACTCGGGATGGAATTGCCGGCCAAAAATTGCTCACTCTTCAAACCGGTAAGGAGAGTGTAGGCACCTTAAAAGCCTTGAGCTTCGATCCTAAAATGGTCTTATTCGAATTGGAGAAACAGATTTTCCCGGCCGAAGCGGGTTACCCTGCAGTGAAGGCCGCCATTAAGGATGTCAATAAACACAGCCTCAAAGTTATTGCCGAACTGACCTTGTTGGAAACCCTTAAAACCAAGGGCATGCTTAAGCTTAATCTCGTTGTAACCGTGGCCGGTAAAGTTTAACTTTCCAGGTCTGCTTCGCTCTGGAATCTACGCCAGTCCGACTCCAACAGGGCGTAGTGGTATTCATCGCACCATTCGCCTTTGACAAAACAATTGTGGATCATGTGGCCTTCGCGCCGCATGCCCAACCGTTCCATCAACTTCCATGACGCCTGATTGCGAATGTCCGAAACCGCCCAGATGCGGTAGGCTCCGAGCTTCCATAGGTATTCGATCAATCCCGTCACCGACTCTTGACCATAGCCTACGCCATGAAATGCGACATTGAAATGAAATCCGATTTCCGCTTGCCGCTGGACAGCATCATTGATCCTAAAGGAAATATTACCTATCACCTTGCCACTGGATTTTTCTCCTGGCTTCAGCACTACCGCAAACTCATTCCAAACCTCAAAAGTGCCGGGAAGCACCGCGGATTGGATTTCCAAATCGTCCCGAGTCTCTTCAAACGTAAACGCATTCCAAAATTCATATTTCGCAACTTCGGGTTCGGATAGAATTTCGAAGGCATCCTGCAAATCACTGGCCAAAAAACGACGGATGAGGAGGCGAGGCGTTTCATACACTACTTCAATTTGGCTCATGAGGTTAGTTTAAATAGAAAACAGAAAATCGGAAAGGGGCATGTCCGGCCTTTCCAATGACATAGCACCTCCTAGGAATCCAAATGAAAATTACCGATAGTGGCATGCCCCCTGAAGACTTGTGGTCGAGTTTTTTTTCACCGCAAGAAATCCTCATAAAATTGGGCGCGTCCTCAAATATGGCTCGCTTTGTTGATTTAGGCTGCGGCTACGGTACGTTTGCGATTCCGGCAGCCAAAATGTTTTCAGATTCTGAAATCATCGCGATGGATATCGAAAATGAAATGATTGAAACGGTGACACGAAAAGCGCAGATGGAAAATGTGTCGAACCTAGTGGCCGTGCGTCGTGATTTTATTGCCGTGGGCACTGGGTTGGAGGATCAAAGTGTGGATTATGTTATGCTTTTCAATATTCTACATGCAGAAAATCCAATCAAGATTCTTGCCGAAGCCTTTCGCATTCTCAAAAAAGGGGCTAAAGCCGGAATCATCCATTGGATCCATGACAGCAGCACACCGCGCGGACCTGCACTAAAAATTAGGCCCAAGCCGGACCAATGCCGAACTTGGGCCATAGAGGCCGGATTTAAAATAATCGACGAGAATGTTTCTCTGCCGCCTTATCATTACGGCATGCAGATCGCTAGTTGAGCGGGATTTTCGTCAGCCAGATTAAACGCCCACGCC
>JAYSRH010000548.1:0-6113 GCA_043721115.1 Fibrobacteria bacterium
AAGTGGACAAGCTAGCCATACGCAAACTAGTTGAAGCGGATGCCAGTGCAAAGCCACGAGCTTATGGACTGATGATAAAAAACAGTTCGGATGGCGGTAAAACGGGAAGTGTTTTCAACCAAATCCGGATTTTCCCCAACCGCCCAGAGTTGCGTTTTCGTGCACCGGTGCATGAGCAGATTCTTCCGGCCCTGGAATCAGCCGGCATCCCCATCGAGTACACGGATATCCGCATTCTGCATACCGGCTATGCGGACCCGGAAACGTCACGCGCCAAACAAATTCGCAACAAAACCATCCTAGAATCCCAGATACAGTGCGGAGAGGGTATCACACCGGTCACCTACTTTACCTTGGCCAATGCTTGCGCGGACCTGGGTCTGCATGCTGATGCGGTTCAGTGGTTTATTAAAGCTGGGAAATTGGCTCTCGCCAAGGGAAATAATCCACATATCGCAGCCGCCGTTCCAGCCAAAGCCGCCGCTGCATTGGCCTGCCTGGGTAAATACACGGAAGCTCTGGCCAGACTCGATCCTGAAACCTCCAAAGCATCCCCTAGCGCAGAAGCCGTGCTTGTCAAAGCCCAAGTCGAATCTGCCCTGGGACATGGAGAGGAGGCACGCGTTTGGTTTGAGCGCCTATTGAATTTCAATGAATCCAGCACTTTTATCCCTATCGATTTCCAACTCCTAAAAATCCAAGCGTTGCAATTTTTAGGCAAATATTGGTTTGACCGCCAAGCCAAGGAATTGGCTATCAGCCTTTTGAAATCTGGACTGGCTATCAAAGGGGGTGCACCTTTTTCACGTAAAGATCTCGAAACCCTCTACGGGCACCACGGGATGCAGTAAAGAAAAGGTAATCTTCGGATTTTTTGAGGTATTAGGGAGCGAGTGCTGTTTCCACAGTTCTTTTTGTCTTGCCACCCCGGCAAATAGTTAAAGTAACCGCCTTCATAGGTCGATGAACAGAGTAGCACTAGCGGGGGTATATGACTTCATAGATAGAACATATCGATGCAAGCAAGAAGGTGAAACATGATGAGCACAGACATTGTAAACGAAATCGCAAGACTGATACAGCAACGGAACGTGTCTCCAAAGAATTCCAAGGACATCAAAGGCGTAAAAGCCCAATCGGCATTTTCCACGCCTCATGATGAGGTTGAGCTTAGCCGTGTAGCGGAAAGCTATGCGCATCCGGATATTTCCACCTCGGAATTCGAAAAAGAACAAGGGATGAAAGTGGAAAGATTAAAGGCATTGGTCTCCACGGGTAATTACAAAATGGATAGCCATATGGTGGAAGCCATTGCTGAACGAATTACGAATATGCTTCTCTAGCAAGCAGTCTTGTTAGTATTTTTTCCAGGGTGATTGCCCTGCTTTCCCCCACTGAAGAAAATTTGCGCGTTGCCGCCACGGCCCTAAGAGAGGGTCGACTGGTCGCATTCCCCACAGAAACGGTATATGGCTTAGGCGGCGACGCCATGAATACCAACGCCCTAGCGCAAATCTTTGAAGTCAAACAACGTCCCTTTTTTGATCCCTTAATCGTCCATATCGCGGATCGTGCTTTGCTCACCTCCTTATGTCAGATCCCGGACGCACGTGCGGAAAAGTTGATGGACGCATTCTGGCCTGGCCCCCTCACCTTGGTATTGCCGAAAAAAGCGGGGGTTCCGGATTTAGCCACTTCCGGCCTGCCCACCGTTGCCATCCGCATGCCCGCCCATCCCGTAGCATTAAAGTTACTGAAGCTAGCCGGAATTCCCGTGGCCGCTCCCAGCGCCAATCCCTTTGGCAGACTCAGTCCAACCACGGCAGCCCATGTACAAGGCCATTTTGAAAGCGGTATTGAAATGGTTCTGGATGGTGGCCCGTGCAATATTGGAGTGGAGTCGACGATTCTATCCCTTGCCTCCGAAACACCGGTGTTACTGCGCGCCGGGGGATTACCCAGGGAAGAAATAGAAGCGTTGATAGGGCCCATTTCGCTAATCGAAACGCTACCGGAAAAGCCGCTGGCTCCGGGACAATTAGCCGGCCATTATGCTCCGCGCACTTGGCTGCGACTCAGGCATTCCTTGCCCGCAACAAACACACACATAACTACCGACCGGCAGAAATTGGGGCCACTGTTCGCCCATTCCAACCACATGCGCATTGGACTGTTGGCTTTTAAAAATGCTGCTGGAAGCGACCGTTTCGCGGCGACGGAAATCTTGTCGTCTACCGGAAATTTACGCGAAGCCGCAGCAAACCTTTTTGCCAGTTTGCATCGCTTGGATACATTGGGACTCGACTGGATCGAAGCAGAAACTCTGCCAGAAACGGGATTGGGTGTAGCCATCATGGACAGGCTGCGTAAGGCCGCTGCAGGCTCACGCCTTTAAGACTACAGACCCGAAACTGTATTCCGGGAACCGGCGCGAATCCAGGTTAGTAGCGTATCCCGCTCGGCCTGTGTGGGTTGATTAAGAAAAGAAAGATTCGGCATCACGTCTACGGGGGGATCCTGGGCGGCTGCCGTTTCCGGAACCAGCCTTTCCAGCAAAACTTTTCGCGCATCCACCCATTCTGCATACGTATCTAGCCTCAGTGCATATTTCCACGCATCGTGTTGCAACCTGTTGTTGCCTCCCTGGGTATGGCAATCAGCGCAGTAGCGATTCACAATTCGTAATGCGGGCGGATAAAGCGTACCGGCTATCGCACCTTCCACAACAATGGGTTTGTTTCGATTGGGGTCAAAAGTGTTAAATAAATCACAACCACTTAAAAGCAAAATCACGGTTAAACCGATAGCCCATAAGACTCTATTTGATCCACGCAACACTTTACCTAAATCATTCAATTATTCTGTTACCGTGAATTTGACGGAATCCACCATGCTCTCAAAATCCACATGGTCGCCGCTTGCTCCTGCCACAATGATATAGTGAGTTCCAAGGGACAAACCTGTCAAAGTCACAGTGTCCGCCTTGGTCAAATTGGTATACCGATTGGCATCTAGACCAGCAGGTTTGTCCAGAAAAACATGGATGTGCCCGGTGACAGCGGGATCCTCATGTACTTGAGTCGTTTTAGCCAATCCTCCTATAAAAGAAAAATTCGTAAACGCTACTTTAAGCAGGACGTTGGGACCTACAACTGTAGCTCCATTCGCCGGGGAGAGAATTTTTACGGTTGGTTCGGGCGATGAATCAGTCGTGCATCCCCAAAAAATGAAGCCCATGAGCGAGGCCGAAACCAAAGCCAAAGGAAGGATTGGGGTAATTTTTAGGATGGTATTTTTTATCAGTTGCATGGGAACTCCACAATTACAGCGTGATCGGACAATCCCGCTAAATAACTATCAATGTATAATTAGCAATGTCAGCGACTGCACACCAAGAAACTTAAGTGCAGAAATAATTGTCAAAAAATTAATTCGCCTCTAATTGCCTTCCTGGGCCTAGAATGTTATCTTACATTTAGTTGTTATAACAATCAATTCACCCCCAGCAGGAGATTTTCATGTCCAAAACAATTCTTATCACCGGTGCAAACGGAAATATTTCATCCGGCATTCTCACCCAGCTAAAATCCTCCGGACATACATTGCGGGCCCTGGTACGCAAGCCCGAAAAGGCCGAAGCCCTCAAACAACAAGGTATTGAAACCTTCATCGGCGATTTGGAAAAACCCTGGACACTGGCACCTGCTTTTTCCGGCGCGGAAACCGTTTGGATCCTGACCCCGCCCGGTCCTCGGGCTCCAGAACAGTCCTCCAACGCCCTCTGGGCCGCCAGACAGGGCGGAGCCAAGCATGTTGTACGCATGTCCGCGGTCGGCGCTGCCCACACTGCCCCCACCATCAATAGCCGCTTGCATGCCCTATCCGATGCGGAGTTGGCCGGGTCAGGCATCCCTTTCACAATTTTAAAACCCCATTTCTTTGCCCAGAATCTCATCATGATGGCCGGGGCTACCATAGCCCAACAAGGCATGATGTATATCGCCATGGGAGAAGGCAAAACCGGCATCATCGATTCCCGAGACATCAGTGAGTTTGCCGCCAAGGTTTTGACCACGCCGGGCCACGAAGGAAAAACGTACACCCTAACTGGACCAGAATCCCTCACGATGGGCCAAATAGCCACGACTATTGGTTCCGCCATCGGAAAGCCCGTAACCTACGTTCCCATTCCCGTAGAAGGGGCAAAACAAGCTATGGCTCAAATGGGCATGGACGATTGGACGATCAATTTACTGGGCGATTACATGACGGCTTACAGTGCAAACTGGGGCGACCTGGTCACGGATGAGTTTAAACGCGTGATGGGTAAGGCGCCACGCAGCATTGCCGAGTTCGCGAAGGATTTTGCAAAGGCTTTTGGATAGTAGGATTGGAGTCTGGGGCTCCAGACTCCGTTTTACACTTTAGGCCCGAACCGCAGCTCGCTTCGTCTCCGGCTTCTTCCCAGTGGTGGAAGCCGCACGAACGGCGCTTGGAATGAATTTTTTTTCGGCGTCCAGTAATTTGCGCAACCACTGTCCGGTGTAGGAATCCTTGTTAGCAGCCACCTCCGCTACCGTGCCCTTGGCAATGATTCGGCCTCCGGCATCTCCACCTTCCGGCCCCAAGTCCACCAGCCATTCCGAATTCTTGATGATGTCCAGGTTATGCTCGATGACCAGCACAGTATTACCCTGCGCCACCAGAGAGTGTAAAACCACCAGCAATTTCCGCACATCTTCAAAATGAAGTCCAGTGGAGGGTTCGTCCAAGATATAAAACGACCGCCCCGTGGATCGGCGTGAAAGTTCGGAGGCCAACTTCATGCGTTGGGCTTCACCACCAGATAATGTGGTTGCTGATTGCCCCAGACGAATGTACCCGAGTCCCACTTCCAACATGGTTTTAAGCTTATTGGCGATGGCCGGTAGATTGGCGAAAAAGGCATGTCCTTCTTCCACCGTCATATTGAGCACCTCGGAAACATTTTTCCCCTTGTAGTCGATTTGCAGGGTATCGCGGTTGTAACGCTTGCCTTTGCACACCTCGCAGGTCACGTACACATCCGGCAGAAACTGCATTTCGATGCGGATGAGCCCATCGCCTTCACAATGATCGCAGCGACCGCCTTTGACGTTGAAGCTGAAGCGACCGGGTTTGTATCCGCGCACCTTGGCTTCCTGCGTCATAGCAAACAGGTTACGGATTTCCGTGAAGAGACCCGTGTACGTGGCTGGGTTGGAGCGTGGGGTGCGCCCTATCGGGGATTGATCGATGACAATGGCCTTGTCGATATTCTCTAAACCCTTGATGGTTTTAAAAGCGCCGGGCTTGACTTTGGAGCCATGGACTTCCTTGGAAAGGATGCGTGAGAGCACATCATTGATGAGCGAAGACTTACCCGATCCAGAGACACCGGTAATGGAAATGAACCGGCCCAAGGGCAATTCCAAATCCACATTCTTCAGGTTGTTATGGGTCACGCCCGTGAGCTTGATATAGGTGTCACCGGATCCAATACCAGCCGACCGTTCCGCCACAAAGCGCACATTCATGCCACGGATTTCCTCACGAATTTCTTCAAGGTCGATGCGGCGTTTTCCAGAAAGAAACGCGCCGGTATCGGTATTGCTTGATTCGATCAATTTTTCTGGAGTACCACTGAATACAATGTTGCCGCCGTGTTCACCCGCCCCAGGCCCGATATCGATGACCCAATCCGCCTGCCGAATGGTATCGGAATCATGCTCGACTATCAGAACGGAGTTGCCCAAATCGCGCAGGCGCTGCAAGGTTTTGAGCAAGCGATCATTGTCGCGTTGGTGGAGGCCAATGGAAGGTTCATCCAGTACATACAGCACTCCAGACAGGCCCGTGCCGATTTGCGACGCCAAGCGAATGCGTTGCGATTCGCCTCCAGACAATGTACGCGCGGTGCGGCTGATGCTGAGATAGTTGAGGCCGACGCTGACCAGAAAGGTAAGTCGTGCCTGGATTTCCTTGAAGACTTGTTTTGCGATAGACCGTTCGTTTTCGGAAAGGTCATCTTCAGTCGGATCGATTTTCGGTATTTTAAAGAATTGATAAAGGCAAGAATCCGCAGCAGGGCCGCA
>JAYSRH010000549.1:0-2425 GCA_043721115.1 Fibrobacteria bacterium
ATCGGCGTCGAGTCGCGCGACGATATCGTCCCTTATGGAAAGCGGTTTTTTGCGTGGTGATCCAATCAAGGGCAGTTCCTTGGCCGAGGCGTCCACGACCGGGCTCCAGGGATTCTGAAGGGAATCGCGCACAGCGTCATTGACCAACTCGCGCACTTTCTTGCCCCGTAAGGCTGCGGTAGATTTGAGACGGCGGTAGAGTTCATCATCGAATTCGATAGTGGCCTTCATGAAACAAGTATACCATAAAACCATATTTATGGCTAGATTTTATACGGCCTTGTTTTTATCTCCAACGAAGAACTCAAATCAACCCCGAAACTGGCCCTAAAAAAACCTTTGAGGCGAATTGATATCGCTTGAACTTCCAGTTCGGGAACAGAATAATTACTTTTGAAAAACGCCACTTTTGAGTTGAAGTGGGAAATTGGAGCATAAAATGACACTTGTCGGTGGCGCGTTTCTTTTCGTTGTGTATCTCATTGGTCTCGCCGGTTCCGTAACCTGGGCGACCTCTCTAGGTGCGACCAATCTCTTGGGCTTGCTGTTATGGACTTCTTTTTTCGGGATATCTACCGCAGTGGGCTTGATGTTGTTTTGGAGCCGCGAACACTGGATGGAATAACGTTTAAAGATTTTTACCGCTGAACCCGGGCACCGGCGCCTTTCACAAGGCCTTCCACTTCGGCTAAGTTGGCCATGGAGGTGTCTCCGGGTGTGGTCATGGCCAGCGCGCCATGCGCGGCACCATACTCAAGGGCTTGAGCCAAATCTCCCTTTTCCATGAGTCCATAGATAAGCCCCGAAGCGAAGCTGTCCCCGCCTCCAACTCTATCGTAGATTTCCATGTTGCTACGCAATGTGGCTGCTTGGAATTTTCCTTGCGCCCAGCCTATTGCGCCCCAATCATTGATGCCGGCGGATTTCACCGTGCGCAATGTGGTGGCTAGGACTTGGATATTGGGAAACTCTTTGACGACGGCCCCGATCATCGTCTGGAAATTTTTGCTATCCAATTCGGTCAGGTTCGCATTGGTTTCGGGCACGGAAAATCCAAGCGACGCGGTAAAGTCTTCTTCATTGCCGATGAGGACATCCACATAACGGGCCAATTTTTTGTTGACCTGCTGGGCCCGTTTCTGGCCGCCAAAATTTTTCCAGAGGCTGGAGCGGTAATTGAGATCAAAGGAAATGCGGGTTCCGTATTTTTGAGCGGCCTGCATGGCTTCCACAATCACATCCGGCGTGGTTTCGGATAGGCCCGCAAAGATGCCTCCGGTATGAAACCAACGCGCGCCCCGTTTTCCGAAAATGTCTTCCCAGTCGACATCACCCTTTTTGAGCTGGCTGGCAGCGGTATGTCCGCGATCAGAAAGGCCAACTGCGCCGCGTACGCCAAATCCACGTTCCGTAAAGTTGATTCCATTGCGGGTTTGTCGGCCCAATCCATCGTAGGGTACCCATTTTATAAAGCGCGTGTCCACGCCGCCCTGAAGGATGAAATCTTCCACTAGCCGGCCCACTTCATTGTCCGCAAAAGCAGTAACTACGGCGGTATGTAGGCCAAAGCATCGGCGCAGTCCGCGAGCAACATTGTATTCCCCGCCACCTTCCCAAGCCCTGAAACTGCGCGCGGTACGGATGCGCGTGTCGCCCGGATCTAGGCGAAGCATGATTTCGCCTAGGGAGATAAGATCAAACTCGCATTGGTCTTTGGGTTTTACGGTTAACCAACTCATTTTTCCTCCGGGCATCGATTTGAATCAGACTTGGAAAATTAACTCTTGGGCTTATCGGTAGAGGCCTTCGATTGGACCGAAGCTACGGCCTGCGCAGCCAGGCGCGTGACTTCGTTGAAATTTTTGGTTTTCAAAAGTTCCGGAGCCACCATCCAGCTTCCACCAACAGCGAGAACGCATGGGAACTCAAGATACTCGGGCAGCTTTTCCAAAGTGATGCCGCCGGTTGGAATAAAGCGCATCATGGAATATGGCGCGGCCATGGCACGCAAAGCCTTGATCCCGCCCAGAGATTCCGCCGGAAAAAATTTTACAGTTTCCACGCCTTCATCTAGAGCCATTTGAATTTCAGTTGGCGTGGCGATGCCGGGAAAAATGGGCAAGTCTAAATCGCGGCAGCGACGGACAACTTTGGGGTTGAATCCGGGTGTGACGATATAGCTGGCCCCCGCGTCCCGAGCTTGGTCGACTTGATCCGGTTGCAAAATAGTTCCAGCACCTAAAGCAATTTCCTTGTCCTTGGAAATCGCACGGATAGCTTCCACAGCTGCAGTTGTTCGAAAGGTGACTTCCGCAACCGGCAATCCTCCTGCCTTCAGGGCCTGCGCCAGTGGCCAGGCGTCTTCCACGCGATCGATCACAATCACGGGCATAATCCGAGCTTTGTACAGTGTATCGATCATAGC
>JAYSRH010000550.1:0-2424 GCA_043721115.1 Fibrobacteria bacterium
GTGAAGGCGAAGGACGTTTATGAGCTGACGCCGGTTGGGTGGCTAGCTGAGCGGAAAATCCGGGAGCAGGCGCAGGTGGTGGAGATGGTGTAAATTAGAGAAGAGAGTGATGGAATATGGTGTTCACCGGATGGTTACGCTACTCCATCCCCTTTTGTCGCGTCGGAAACATTCTTACCGTGAAAGCGACCGAAAAGGAAGTCCATATCTACTATGGCGACCTAGTGCCACTTGGGACCCATGAGCGTTTGCCAAGGGGACAGTGCCAAATGGTCGAAAGCCCTAGCCACCGTTTGGTCAAAAGCGATAGGTATGGCTTGGAGCCGGTGCGGGAGTTGTTTTTAGGGCTTGGAGAATCGGCCACAGCATTCCTTGCAGGGCTTCATTAATCCCTTAAGCTTTCAAGGAAATCAGGAAATCTTAAGAGATTGGTTTTTGCTACTTCCCCAATCAGAAATCGACTTTGCTGTAAGACGAAGTATTATAGATGGCTGTGCTGGTGTTACCTGCTGTTTGAGCCAAACCCACATAAAAAGTCGACGGAAATTGAATTGTGCGGGCTGGGGAGATTTCGGTCCAGGTCGAGCCATCGACAGATGCATCTGCTTTAATAGAGCTCGTCGTGGAGACCGGCACCTTTTGAAGTCGCAACCAATATGGAGCTTTCATAGTCAGTCCCGTTTTACAGACATTGGTTGCGGTAGAGCCTCCGGTTGTAGTACGGTAGGTGAAACATATCCCGCCCGTGGGCGTGACATACAAGTATGCATTTTGGCTGCCGCTCAGATTTGCAGTGGACCTTATCATAATTCCGGCCTTGGCCTCGGCATCAGTGTTCTCTTGCCGGTCGACCCTAAGGGTAAAAGTCTGTGTACTCACCAAAGAGTAATTTTTCGGTTTAGAAATGAAGGCAAAATTGTCGTCAGTTCCCGAAATAACCTTGCCCTTGGTCTCAACCACATGAAAGGCAGCGGTTCCCGAACCGTAATTTCCGTGACAATCTTTTCCATTTGTTGTTATGCCGATAAAGTTGCGCGTATACCCCGAACCTTCGTTGCACTTGGCAGCCAAATAATCGATTTTGATGAAACCGCGGTTGCCAACTGGGGCGTCGAACATTGTTATGTTATCCCCGGTGGTGAAAAAGGATTGATTCACGACGGCTTTGGTCTTCATGTAGGCTTTGGTTGGAACTAACTTGTCTGATATCACGATGATTCCGCCGTTTTCATGCCCTGTGTGACCCCTACCAACAAATTCCCTTGCTATACCTGGTTCACCGCCCGGTGATGTTTCACCAGGGTCGGATATGATTGTGGTCTTGAAAGAAGTAATTCTACTCGCCGGGAATCCGAATTGAGTGAGGTCAACGTTTTTGTCTTGGACTGTCATCATATCCCAGTCTCTAATTCTGATCAACTTGGATTTGATGGCATAGGGCTGGTTATAATTGACTGGAGTTCCCACGTAATCAATTCGAACCCAACCCCGGTTTTGCGCTAAACTTGTGTGAAGGCCATTTAAAAAACGGTTTTTTTCGTCAGGTCCTCTTAAACCAGCGAGCGATGGTCCTCTACGGAGTTCGATCTGCCCAGAGGCTGCAATATACTGCCATTGACCCCCCCGACCTCCGTAATTCGTACTGGTCACCACCATGCTTTCAAATACGGCACCCCGATCTAAGCGGTCCACTTCTACCTTGCCATTCACGTAATCGGAATGGATGATAACCGTGATCCCTGCAATATTAGCGGGTTGGATTCCGCACGCCGAAACGGGGAAGAGTTCCTGAGAAACCATGTTCCAAGGAGCAATCGGGACCCAGCAGGAATTTACATTGTACTGAGCGAAGGCCTCGCTCCAAACTAGAAGAAAAAAAGCAAGCAGAGAAAGTTTCTTTGGAGATATCACAGGACACCAATTGTTTGCAGATTTGTGCTTTTTCATTTATAGTACTCCAGGGTAATAAATCCTCGCCTAATATTAAAATTCGTAAAAGCATTGGGTTGTAGGGTGAACAGGCATTGGCCATTCCATTCGTGGTACATAATTACGTCCAACCAATCTGAGGCTCCCCAGTAGGTCCTGATCCAATAGTGACCACCCCTTTTGTCATGGCCATCAGTTTGGTTGGGAGCGAGCCTATCATAGCTAACAATATCAGTAGAATCGGAATGGATGGCTACCCCGACGCCAGCAAGCTTTTTGTTGTCAAAGGGTATTGTGAGAGACGATGTAACATTTGTAGCGTTATCCATACCCCAGGAACTCAATTCTTCTGCATAAATCCCCATTGTTTCGTCTGTTGCGATAAGCTCTTGCGCCAATCCCGGCGAGGTCAGCACAGTCGCAAGGAGTGTCGCTAAGATATAGAGTTGAATTTGCTTCATGTTAGCTCCATTGAATGAATTTTAAAACATACAA
>JAYSRH010000551.1:0-2413 GCA_043721115.1 Fibrobacteria bacterium
TTATTCCGCATATAGGTGGGAATAATTATGGAAAGGGGGCCTGTCACTTTAACCATAAGCTGGACTGGCGTGCAGTGATGCTTTTCCGTTTAAATCGAAAGGTGCCTTCTAAGAGGATGTTCGAGTCCGCAGGCGCGAGAGTGGATGTAAGAACGTGACAGTGGCCTTGGATTTGGCCCAATGCAAAAGTGGGATCTGAGGATGGGCTTAGGCGGATAACCAAATCGTTGGTGGGCTGAGCCTTACACGTGAATTTTCCTAAGGATTGCGTGCGACCCTCCATTAAATAACGGAAGCCGACTTGACTGCTTTGGAAACTTTCTTGACCTGGATTTATACGAAGCGTCAACCAGGAACTGTCGAGTGGATTCTGATTCTGGATTTCAAATTCTTCCGGGTTTACGTTCATATAATTGACGGAAAAGTAATAGCGCAATGTATCCAATCCCAAAATGATATGGGCATAACTCGCTTGATCAAATCTTTCTAGGGGATGCTCCGCGTATCGACTGGCGTCGACCTTAGTCATATACAGCTGCGTTGATAAAAGTAAAACTCCAGTTGCAACCGGGACCAGTTTCAAGGTTTTTGGAATTGTGGTATCCACTTTGAATTTGGTCCCACTTACCCCTGTTCCCGACATAATTAATAAACCGCTGTCGATACTCCAGGATTGGAATCTGGGCAAGCTCGCCATATTAGTTTGGGTCAAAACGGTGTGGTCTTCGCCAAACTCCAAATCAAAAAATCGCCCAAAGTGATTTACCAATCGAGTTCCTGGATCCAGCATGCTATCGGTACGCACATGGCCTAATAGCGGGTGAAGGTCCAAATCGAATCGATGCGGTCGGCTGGTTTTGGTATAGGTATCAAATCCGGAGTCCGGTTTGCCTGCTACGAGTGGCCATACCCGCAAAGTATCCTTGGTAATGAGGTCGACAAAAAATTCACGACTGCCATTTGCGTTGGTCCAAGTCCATTTTCTACCTGACCGAGACAGCTTTTCGGCATCCGTCCTGAATACTCCGTTGCTGTGTTGATCGCGAAAAATGGAATCCGATTTTATTCTGAGGTATGAGAAATCCCGGGTCAAGGGTTCTATAAGCAAAGACTCTTGGTTCACTCTATGGCTTTTGAGCAGCCATAAACTGTCTCTCAAGAGGGAATCCTGCGCCACCGAATCCAAAAATCCATGCTTATGGAAAAAAGTGGACCGTTGATCGAATGGGTGATCGAGTTCCAAGTAATTCCCAAGAAAACGAAGTTTGACCAGAAAGGTGTCGGCTAGCACGGATGATGCGGGTAAATGGCGCGTTACTGCTTCTATAAATAAGGTATCGCCGCTAAGGCGAAAACGGGCGGAAATTTTTCCTGGGAAGACGATATTTTGGGTGTCCAATGCCAGCAAGGTGGTGTCAGGAAACAGTTCTAATTGAATGCCACGGTCGCGCAAAAGAGTGGACTTGGTGTCAAATACCGTATAGGTAGAATCAACGTCCCATCGACCTTCCAGGGCTGCGAAAGTTGTGGGGATGATTTTACTCAGCTTTTTTCGGGCATCCTCCTCGGGGTTTTCCAGACTGACCGAGCAATGAGTGAGATAGAGTCCAATCACGCCTAGGCTCAGTAGTAATAGCCCTCGAGACCGTAATCGTGAAAGAGAGGTAGAAGGTGTGTGCATGCAGCCCAATTTTATCATTACTTAGTTGGAACCTACCCAGGATTTCTTACTTTTCAACCTTCCCTAACCATCGGAACCGGGCCCCTGGCCAGTAAAAGTGCCTCTACGCAGCAGGGCAGAATGCCCAATCGGAACGAGAGAATGGATTTCCGCCAAGCTTCTGTCATCCTCATTCCCGCATATAATGCGGAGGCCTATCTGTCTTCTACCCTGAAAGCCATTCTGTCGCTGGTTCCGACGGAAAAAATTGTTGTCATTGACGATGGGTCTCAAGACAAAACGGAAGCCGTTGCCCGGTCGGCTGGGGTAACATGCCTGCGACATGAAAAAAATCTGGGCAAGGGTTCTGCCTTGATGACAGGCTTGCTCTGGGCGCGCGAACAAGGCTGGGCCTGGGCCGTGACCATGGATGCGGATGGCCAGCACGCCCCCGGTGATTTGCTTTCCTTTTGGAATTCGAAAATTACCGACGACGTCGGGATTCTTGTGGGTCGCCGAGCCATCAAAGGCAGTTCCATGCCCATGCACAGGCGCTTAAGCAATACTCTAACGACCCGTATGATTTCCGCCTTGGCGGGTAGACCTATCTATGACGCACAATCTGGATTCCGAATCTATCGCATTTCGGCGGTGGCTGTATCTGCCTTTCCGCGGTATGGGCGGTTCGAATGGGAAGCGCAAGCGCTGGTATTAAATTGCCGGCGTGGATTCTCAGTGCAGCCGGTTAACATT
>JAYSRH010000552.1:0-2410 GCA_043721115.1 Fibrobacteria bacterium
TCGGAAGCCGCTGGGCCACGCACATTCTATCCAACAACGCGATAAAGTACTGGACTGCGGTACTGGTTATTACCGCAGGGGTGCGCATTCTCTGGTGATTAAATTTCCCGCGGCTAACTCCCCTGCGAAGGGAAAAGGACCTCGTACCATGAGCGAACCGGAGGTTGGATTTCCGGACGGGCCAAGGGTTAAAACCAGACACCCGACAACAGTGATTTCAATCCCGACTTGGCCAAGGACATAGTCCAGTCCAAATCACCAGTATGTGAATCTCTTTGGAGAAACGTCTTTTTCCTTTACTGCAAGCCAGACGACGTACTTGCCAGGGTAACGACTAGATCGGCCAAAACGATGTGAGTCCGCTTTGCGACCCGCGGTATCCGCATATTTTCCCCAAATAGTGCAGGCCCTGCATTTTGAGCGGATCACTTACGACAGTGCAGCATAGATTGGAAAGAACCATCGATTTATCTAAGCTAGACATCGGTAATTGATCACAAAATAGTGATCACTTTCTTTTAAATGTTCAAGTCTGATTCTTGTCCGAGTACAATCTGCAGAATATATTTTCAACAACAATATAATCGCACTGGATTTTATGAATATCTTCGACTATGGAAATGCCCGAACCTTTTTGAAGGACAAGTGGCTGGGGATGAAAAACCAGAACAAAAAGTACAGTGCGCGCTTCGTTTCCAAGGAATTGGGGTTCAGTAATCCCGTCTACTTTCTGAGAATCGTCAATGGGGAACGGGCGATTACCGACTCGGTTATCGATCCCATAATCCGGGTATTCAAACTCAATTTTGAAGAATCGGAGTATTTCCGATATTTGTGCTATTACACAGAAGAAACGGATCCGGTTCGAAAAGAGGACCTGCTCGACAAGCTTATTTCCTTGAACCATACGACCAAGCGTTTGTTGCTGAGAAGCGAATACAAGTTCCATCAAACTTGGTATCACAATACTATATGGGCCATTCTCGACGTCGTGGATTGCGACGGATCTAGTGAAGCTTGTCAGGCCCTGGGTTCCAAAATCTTTCCCCGAGTTCCAGGAACAAAAGTGAGGGAATCCCTGGAAGTACTCAAGGAACTGAAATTTATCGAGCTCGATCAGAAAAACCATTGGCGGCCAAAAGGGAAATCAATCTTCGCCAATGCCAATTTGCACGATGAAATTGTAATGCAGTACTGGTTAAAAACCCTAAATCTTGCCGGCCAGACCATTATGGGCAAGCCCAAAATGCCGCCGCGAATCTATACCAATACCTTTAGTTGCTCTGAAAACGCCTTTGCCAAAATCAACAAGCGGTTGGATGCAGTATGCGCGGAGATTAGGGCAATAGTTACCAAGGACGAAGCGTCCAAGCGTGTTATCCACTTTCAATTCCAAATGTTTGATCAACTCCAAAATTGAGGCTATTCATGAACCGCATATTGAAACTGATATTTATCTCGGCAGTAGTCTGGGCATGTAATAAGTCTACCGAACCAGGCAACGATACCGCGGGAGTATGCACGGAAACGCAAAACCAGTGCGGGTTTACCTCATCCGTAACGGGGAGCATAGTCAGCGCCGATAAAAAACCGATAGCAGATGCGGACGTGGAACTTTTCGTGAAATCGGCAACCATCCTTAAAAAGACTTCGGCCATTGTTGCCAAAGACTCAAGTGTGGGAAAGACCAAAACTGATGCGAACGGTAAATTCAACTTTATCAAGCTTCCCGGCGGCGACTTTGTACTGAATGCGATCAAGGATTCCTTGGGGTCTACCCAGGATTTCTCCTTGAAGAAGGATGAGAAAAAGGATCTGGGATCCATCACCATAATCAATAATGGCATCATCATTGGCAAAGTGGATCACAGCATTGTACAACAGGCGCAAAATGCCTACGCAGTCATCAATGAAATAGGCGTCCAAACCAATATCAGCAAGGCCGGCGACTACACGTTCAACAATGTGCCGGTATACAACAATTACACTATCACCATCTACAATGGGAATAACGTAGTGCCCAGCACTCTTGATAAAGTGATGGTGGCGGTGCAATCCGGTAAGGCCACCTTAGTGGATACGGCCGGAACCTCAACCATAATCGCCAAGCTGGATAGCGCGCTTTCTCACCCGGAAATTACGGCAATCACTCCCGCGGAGATACAGAAATATTCGAACGTGCAAATCGCTGCCCTGGGTAAAAATATCAAATACCTCAGTAACGCAGTGTTAGGCGTCCTGACACCCAATGACCCAGTGGGACATCAGATTTCCGCCATCAGTCCGGAGCAAATCGCCGTGCTCACACCCGCACAGGTCCGGTTGCTTGGCACCACCGGAGCGGCTGGGACATCCACCACCGCAAAAATATCCTCGCTGAACAACGAGACCTGGGCCATTCTGGTCCGCG
>JAYSRH010000553.1:0-2409 GCA_043721115.1 Fibrobacteria bacterium
GTTGATTTCCCTGGCCTTTGCCTTGGTGGTGGTTGCATGTTTACAAAATGAAAAAGTCACGTCCACTGAAATCAACCCATGTAAAAGGCTTCCAAAATATTTCACCGGATCGCCTTCATTTGGATTTCACCCGTGGTTGGATAAATCTGAAAATTGAGATGATACACGCGTGACGCACTTCCCATTTCATCGGTCAACCTGGCAATGCGTTGTCGACAGACCTGAATTTCCTTCTTGACTATTTCCAGGCCCGGCTTAGAGACGGCAACCACCAAGCAGGAAAGGTCACGTTCGTTGCGGGGTGTGGTATCAATGGAGCGAGAAGCCAATACCATGTTCTTTTTGTGAAAATCCCTAAGTGCCATAGCTTGTACATCTTCGCCAGAAGTAATCGCACGGTTTCCTTGGCGATAGCCGACCTTGGTCTTTTCAATCAATCCCATGCGGATTAACAAGGCGATGGCTTTCTTGGCTTGTAATGCCGTTATGGGAGGGTTGAGCAATTTTCCGAGTTGTTCAAAATCACCTGTGAATCGAATGAGTGGCAGCAATTCTCGTAAGGTGCTGTAATACCATTTTGAGAAAAACTCATAATGGTCTTCCTGAATGCGTTGCGCAATACTGGGCGGATTGGCTTCCAGTAGCTTATGGAAAAAAAAGGCTTTTTCCTTGGGATCTTCGGCATTGCAATAGGCCACCATTTGCTGGAAATAGGCGAAAGCTTTATCGTCCAAGCGCATGGCTTGGGCAATTTTGAAAATGTTATTCTTGGACAAGCTGCGTTTACCCGCGACTATCCGGTGTAAAACGCCTTTGGATTTGAATCCAGCCTGTCGGGCAAATACCCCATACGAAAAATTTGGGTTGTGCTCCTTAGTCTCAGAATAATAATCCTGAAGGAACAACCGGTAGTCGGTATGGTCGTAAATAGTCATTCTTTTCAAAGATTCCTCCCCATAATTTAATCGATAAGTCATTTTCATGCATAAGGTTAATGACTGATGGGGCCTACTAAAGACCTGGCAACTATAATAGCCCAACTTGGTATCCGCTGTAGGCGGTACCGATGCCAATGCGTTACCAGATTGGTAACCATTTTTTGGCCGCATCCAGGGCTAAATCAGGGCCAACCGTCTAAAATTAACCGTAGACCCTATACCTTGCTTCGGGTCCGGAGGCGTGCGGGTAGATGGAAATCCTGCATTGAATCCCAAAGAAAGGCGGAGATGAGCGCATTAAAGTTGGAATTTAAGGAATTGGTTGGACCAAAAATGAGGATGCGCCAGACACTGCACGTGCCTATCCGTGTATCCGTTTCGGCTCCGGTCCTGGCATTTTCGCATGTCCGTAGAAACAACGACTTTTCGAACCTACGGCGCATGGCCTCGGCAGATCCAGGAATGGAGCCGTCAAAAAGAACCGATAACGCAAGTTCCCTTGGCATCCCGAACCGGGTTACCGTTTTCCACATGAATCGTGATTCCTTATTTGCCAAAAGAGACCAGAGCCATAATCGTTTCATTTTAATTGCGAGCCTGCAAGGTACAGGAACCGTGGTTCTTCAAGATAAGGGTCTTCACTTGCTTCCTGGGGAAGCGGTGCTCCTTTTTCCAAATCAATTCCACCATTTCAAAATGGATGCCTCCTCTGATTTGCATTGGGTATTTGTCACGTTTGGCTTTGAAAATCCAAATAAATTGGAAGTCCTGAGAAACAGAACCATTTCCATTTCTCAGGCGGGCAACACGTACCTGACTCAGCTAATCCACAACAGCAAAAATCCACCTCGATCGAGTGAAATCGAAAGCTCGCAAAGTTTGTTGATCGGGCTGGTACTGCTGGAATTGTTACCCAGTGATGGCCATGCTAAGGCGGATACGTTCAGCACGCGGCAATCCCTAATCGATCAAGTCATCGATTTCATTTTGCAAAACTATGGTGATGAATTGAAAATGTCTTCAATCACCAAACATTTCCCTTATTCAGAAAGTCACCTGCGCCTCATGTTTCGTAAACACACAGGCATGAGCATAGGTGGATATATTCAGAAAGTTAAAATCGAGGAAGCCTGCGCGTTGCTTTTGGGATCCACCAACAATATATCGGAAGTTGCCGATGCCTGCGGATTTGGCAGTTTGTATTCTTTCAGCCGGGCCTTTAAAAGGGTTACAGGACTGTCACCGCGAGGCTTTCGCAGCAATAACGTGGCATACGCAGGTCATTCCCAGAAGCCCTGAGAGCGCTGCGAATCTCAGCGCGCGGGACGAAATCGATTCTTGTCCGCCGCCTTCATAAACGCAGCGTCCATAGTGATTTTACCAGTTTTGACCATTTCCATGAGACAATCGTCCAAAGTTTGCATGCCCATTTGACGGTTGGTCTGCATGACGGAGCCGAGTTTGATGGTTT
>JAYSRH010000554.1:0-17335 GCA_043721115.1 Fibrobacteria bacterium
TATGGGTCGGGGGCGGGAAGGAGCCGTTCTCCTTTTCCTTCCCCAAATGAGGCACCACCATAGAGAAAAAACGGCACGTCCGATCCTAGTTCGGCTGCAATAGGCACAAGATCGGTCAGACTGAGGCCCAAGTTCCATATGCGATTGCATAGGAGGAGAGCTGCGGCGGCATTGGAGCTTCCGCCCCCTAGGCCGGCGGCAGAGGGGAGGTTTTTCTCTAGGTTAAAGCGGATTCCAGATTCGGAATTTAATCGGTCGGGGTAATTTTTTTGGAGCAGGCGAGCTGCTCGCATGATCAGGTTTTGATTTGGGTCGGCGGTTATGCCAGGCGGGCAGATCAACTCCAATGTATCCCAGGGTTCCGCATGTAACATGTCGCAACAGCCAACCGTATGGAATAGGGTACCCAAATTATGAAAGCCGTCCGAGCGCCGTTCTTGTATTTCCAAAAACAAGTTTATTTTCCCGTAGCAGGGGAGTGTCTGGATGGTATTGGGCATTCCTAGGTAAATTTAGCATTATTTATTTATAAGTTTACACTGGAACGGATTGGTGTAAACTGTTCTATAATAATCGGACAAAATTCCTGGAATAGCCACTTCATGCCACAGCATTTGATAACCCTTCTGGATTTAAGTCGAACCCAAGTCGAAGGGCTCTTGGAACTTGCGGCTTCAATCAAACGCGAGTACAAGGAAAAAGGTGCCAGCGATGCTCTCAAAGGCCGCACGGCCGCCATGATTTTTGAGAAGCCAAGCCTGCGCACGCGAGTCACTTTCGAAGCCGGCATGGTGCAAATGGGCGGTGCCGCCATCAATTTGGATCCGAGCCAGATTTCCTTGGGCAAACGTGAATCCGTCTCCGATGCCGCAAAAAGCCTTTCCCGCTGGGTAGACGCCATCATTGCCCGCACGTATAGCCACAGTATGGTGACAGAACTGGCCAAGTATGCCACAGTCCCCGTCATCAACGCGCTGACCGACTTGCATCATCCCTGTCAGGCTTTGGCTTTAGGGCAGACTTTGATGGAACGCCGGGGTAAGCTCTCAGGACTTAAAATCGTATTTGTCGGTGACGGCAATAATGTGGCCAACTCCATTGCGGAACTGGCCGGGCAGCTGGGAATGCATTTTACCCTGGCCTGCCCCACTGGCTACGAACAGCCCGCTGCCATCGTACAGGATTTGCAGCAGCTGTTTCATAAATACGGAGGCAAATATTCCGTCACGCATGATCCCGTAGCAGCCGTTGCCGGGGCGGATTGCATTTATACCGATGTGTGGATCAGCATGGGCGAAGAAGCTCAAGCCGAAGAAAAGAAACGGCATTTTTCCCGTTTCCAAGTCAACGCGGACCTAGTTTCGCACGCACCTCAAGGTTGTTTGGTGACCCATTGTCTGCCGGCGCATTTGGATGAAGAAATCACACAGGAAGTGATGGATTCTCCGCATTGTGTCATTTTTGATGAAGCTGAAAACCGGCTGCACGCCCAAAAGGCGGTGCTTCTTACCTTGATTTCTCCCTCCCTTCCGGGCGGGAAAGTTGGACGGAACTGAATCGGGAGTATTCCCGGGGAGATCTATGCTGGAACGCGTCGCATTTGGAATAGAGGCTTTGGACAAGATGATCGACGGCGGCGTGGTCCGGGGAAGCGCGACCGTGGTGGAAGGCGCTCCAGGTACTGGAAAAACGACGCTCGGCATGCAGTTCATTGTCAACGGCATTGAAAAATTCCAGGAACCGGGACTTATTCTCACATTCGAAGAATTCCCAAGTCAGTATTACCATGATGCCTTGAACTTCGGCTGGGATCTTAAAAAATATGAAGCGCAAGGGCTTCTCAAAATCATCTTTTCCGATCCCACCACCGTTGCCAGTGAAGTCGAAGAATTGGGCGGGGCGCTGGAAACCTTGATCGACGAGATGGGCATCAAGCGGTGTTTGGTGGATTCGTTGACGCATTTCGAATATGCGGCTGAAGAACCGGATGAATTGCGGGAAATGGAAAATGGTTTCATCTCCAGCCTAAAACGCGAGGGGATAACTTCCCTGTTACTGCGGGAGAACAGCAATCTGCTGGGCGATACCAGCAGCCTTTCCCAGGCGCCGTTCATCGCCGACAATTATTTCATTTTGCGCTATGTGGAAATCGACAGTGCCATCTCCAAAGCAATTCTTGTGCTTAAAATGCGGGGCAGTCAGCATGCCAAGGACATTCGCCAATTCCATATCGCCAAAGGCGGAATTGAAATCATGGATAAATTCCTGGGTCGCCAGGGCGTTATGAGCGGCTCTCCGGTTAAAACCGAAGGCGATGCTTTTGTGGAAGCTTTTTCGGCTATTGCCAAGCGCAAAGGTAAATAGCCCGGTGCCTTGGATGCATGCAGCCGGTATGCTGTTGACGTCTCTCCTCTTTGGTGTCGTCGGCTTCTACTTGACCTTGATCGCCAAATTCTATCGACAGAAATTCCAAAAGGGCCCCCCGTACCGATATCTGCAAATTAGCTTGGCCGTGCTGATGACTGGCTTGTTGCTGAATCTCAAACTTTTTGGTTTTCTGCCTCCATTCTTACCTTCGACCTTGGTATGCATTGGCGGATTGGCCTTTACCAGTTTATGTTATGCCCTCTATCGCACCATGATGAGCGTCAGCTAAACCCCATGGTATCCCTCTCCGCGCTTACCATTGTCATTTTACACCTCACTTTTATTGTGACCTTTCTGGTCATTGCATCCTTGAGCAAAATTTTCGGCGCGGCCAGAAAAAAGCGGCCACTGTACAAGCTTTTCTATGTTGCGAGCATGCTGATGTCGCTTTCAATGGTTCTCAGTTTACTGGGTTTGGATCTTGCTTATATGGCCGCAGCTGCCATGGCCTTGGATTTGATCGGCTTGGTTTTGGGGTGCGCGATAACCTATTTCTATTGGGATTGGCTCCCGCGTGAACTGGCAAGGGGATAGCTATGGCAAATATTATGGTCGTGGACGACGAGCGCGATATAGCGGATTTAGTCAAGCTGGTGCTGGAGCTGGGGAACCACAAGGTTACGTTGGTAACTGAACCGGAATCCGCAGTCGCCACGGCGCTTGGATTGATTCCCGATCTCATTCTCTTGGATGTCGTGATGCCGAACGTGGATGGATTTGACATCTTTCGGGAAATCCGCGAGCAACCTACGTTGGCCAAGATTCCCATTGCCTTTTTAACCAGCAATAACAAGTCTGTGGATTTGATGGTTGGCCTGCATGTCATGAAGGCGGAAGATTACATCACTAAGCCATTTGGAAAACAGGAATTACTGGACCGCGTCAACGCAATGCTGAAAAAGATTGGCGTAACCTAATATTTATTGAGTCGATAAAACTCGGCGACTCGACAATACTCAGTTACTGGAATCCGCCCACTACCAAACATCCGCGTCAGGCACAGTTTTTTCATTGGAGAGCGCCATGGCTTCTTCTAACTCTTTGGCTGCGGCAACATAGTCCTGGTTTTTAGGGGTCTTGCCCTTAAAATGGGTTAGGATGGTCTGAAGTTTTTCTTCAGTAAAGGTCAGCTTCATTTGTTTGGTGACCTTGCCTTTATAGCCCCACTTTTTCATGATGGCTTCAGTGAGCTCAAAAGCGTCATCGGGTGCGTAGAAGTTCATTTCGTCGGATTGAAAGGCATAACAAAGGTCCATGTCCATGCATTCTGGGGCTGGAACTCCGGCTTGTTGCGCTTCCATCCATTTATGCACATGGCGCTTTCGCACCTCTAAAATCTTGTCCAAACGCATGTAGCCGATGATGAGAAAATTCCCTTTATGGGCTTCGGTTAAACCTTGATATCGGGTCCCGAAAAGAAAATAACGGCGGCGATTTTTCATGGTTGCCAAACGCGTTTTGGCATTATGGCATTGCAGAAAGCCGTAGCTTCCCGTTTCATAATTCGGCTCGGTGATGGGCTGGTTGTACTCGTCAACGGGCTCTCTAACCGGCAATAGATGCTTGGTTGAACAGTCCAGATGGATGAGAACGCCTTCGCCTTTTCCTCGATAATCCTGCCAATTTCCGGTACTGAACATTTTTTTGGCCCTTCCGTCAACAGGTCAATATACTGGAATCCCTGTTCTGAGTCAACGGGATTTACCTGAATAGAATTTAAATTTCAACCTTTTCCGAAACTACGGAATGCCCTAAAAATACCTTGGCGAGGCGATCAAACCCTGCGGTTTGATCCGTGGTCAGGAAGTGTTGCTGGCCGCCATGGTTTAAAGTGGATTCCACCTCTGGATGTCGACGCAAATAGTCCCATAAGCTTTGTGCGACAATCTCTCCTTGCACCAGTATCTGTACATGGGGCGGCAACAGGTCGCGAATTTTGGGGAGCAAAATGGGATAATGTGTGCAGGCCAGCAGTAACGCGTCGATGTCTCCGTTTGGACATCGGGCCACAGTCTCTTGCCAGTACTTACGCAGGAAATAATCGATACCGGCGCCATCCAGCTCACCTGCTTCTACCAAGGGCACCAGCATTGGACAAGCATTCTGAATAAGATTTAAGCCCGGGGCTAACTTGGCCATTTCCAAGGGAAAACTTTCCGATTTGACGGTGCCTTCTGTGGCCCACAAGGCCACATTGCGGATTCCCGGAGAGACGTTTTTTTTATGCGATGAGGTCGTGCTTAAACTTAAGTCCGCCAGGGCTTCCGCCGATGGGCGAATGATGCCTAATACTTTTCGGTTGGGGTATTCTACAGGCAGGACTTTTTGCTGGATAGTGCGCAAAGCCTTGGCTGAAGCCGTATTGCATGCGATGATCACCAGGCTGCAATCCCTGGCAAAAAGAATATCCAGGCATTGTTTGCTGAAACTGAAAATGGCTTCAAAGGAGCGATTGCCATACGGTGTGCGGGCGTTGTCTCCCAAATAGAGATAATCGTATTGGGGAAGCAGGGCACGGATGCTTTTGAAGATGGTCAGACCACCGAATCCGGAGTCGAATATTCCGATTTTCATGGCTGCCTGTCCGTTTAGCTAAATTAAGAGTGAAGGGCCAAGATCCGATGGTTCCGAATAATGGCTGGCTGGCATGGACGCAAGTAAGTTAAGAAATTCCTGCATTTGCGGAAACACGATTCCGTATCTGGATTGCTGTGGGCATTTTGCCGATCCTTGGCACGGCCACAGGGCCGGACGCAGTAAAAGCAATTCGCTGGTGGTCAGGGAAGGAGAAAAAGAACTTCACCACGCCTTTCGTCACACTTTGCACGAACTGTCCATGGCTCTTTTCCCACTTCGCGCTATCTATCAGGCCTATTGGGAAAAGCTGGGTCAAGAGGATTATCCCCATGAAAAACTGATGGACGATCCCGAATACGGTCGTTCCGTGATTGAGAATTTCTTCTGGGATTATTTTGTGCAATATTCGGATGCGCGGCCCATTTTGAGAACTGCACGAGAAATCGAAAGCAAAGATTTGCGCCTCGCCCATGATTTGATGCAATGGTCTTATGCACCGCTTTGGTTCTATCGCGTCCAAAGCCGCAACGCCAAAACTGCCAAGTTGCTCAATTTGGGAAATAATAAAATTCATACCGTTCACCATGCGGGTCGCATTCCCGAAGTTGGCTCAGGATTGCTAACCCGGATATTGCCTTTTCGTGGACTTGAATTATGTGGACATGCTAGTCTTGCCCTTGGAGCCGACTCCTCTGCGTCGCGGTTGGATGCGCTATTTAGAGCGGGTTGTCGAGAACTTGGAGTAAAGAATTCGGTGACATTAAGGCCCGATGTCCATTGCGAAGAATGGCGTAGGCATGGTGCACTTTTTTTAGGGATTTGGCGCGCAGAGGTTTACGATGCGAAAGCGGGTAGACCGAGCAGTACCACTGCGGCAAATGCGCCATTTACTTTGGACATTCAAAGTCGGGAAGCTTTGCTCAGAGCGTTAGAGGCTACGGTGGATGCGGTGCCGGCGGGCGTTGGGATTTGGGATGTCAAACATCGCGCCTTACGCTTGGCACGTCTTGAGCCGGAAGGAGAAAAACTGAAAGTGACTCTCTACGATTCGGGATTCCATTCCTACGTAAGAAATTGGCTAACAGATCGATTGGGATCGGCTCTTTCGCACAGTGAAGACTTACAAGAAATTTTACCAGGCCCAAGCTCCGAATCGCAAGATATGTGGATCCATACAGCTCTGGGTGCATTAAACGCACAAACGCCTATCCAAGCCAGCACGCATGATTGGGGCCGCAGGCGACTCCAACTTCTGCTTAAAGACATGGTGAAAAAAGGCGTGGATGTAACTTTGCTGCGACAGCAATTGGACTTATGAGGTTGACTTGAGGTTGCGTTGAGAAAGCGTGTCGTCGTCAGCAAAGTAGCCGCTATTCTGGCAATGGTGTCCGTTATCGCATTTGGCGGAGTGTTGGAATTGGATTCTGTGCGCGCTTATTTGATGGAGCCCAACGGTGTATTTCCGCACGACATCAATTTATATCCTCCCGGATCTAAAGTGCCAGCTTTTCAATTGACCCGGGTAGAAAAAGTTTTGCACCAACCCTTACTTTTGGATTCGGTGGCTGCAGACATTCTTGTTCGCACGAGTCCGTCCACAGCTATGCAGCTGCCACTAGCACCGGATTCCGTATGGGCCTTAATCGATGTCCCTACTGTTTCGAACCCTTCTGCGTCTAGTCAAGACATAGCCCAATTGCAGCCCCAAAAGTTGATTCAAACCATTCAGAAAGGGCTCCGAGCGCATACAGCCAACCTCAACGACTCGGAAAAGAAATTTCTGTATCAGGAGGCGTCCGGCCTATTTTTGCAAGAAGAGGAAGACACGGCATTGAGCCCCATTGAAGGTGAGTTACGTCGCCTGGAAAATGAGGCCCGCATTCATCGTTTGATGGAGTTGGCTGGGCGGCTGCAGTGGCCTGGATTAGTTGAAGCGGCTTCCGCAGCGTGGCAGCTGGAAGTTTGGATTCTCCGCTCTGTGCAAACCATTGGGGTAGAGGCAACCGTTGCCAAGCTTAAGCGGGCGACAGTCGGAAACCAGGATTTCCCTATTCATCAATGTAGTCTAGGCCCAGATCGGCACCAAGTAGATAAAGGAATTTTGATCGATCCAGGCGGCGACGATGAATATCACTTGAAGGGCGTCGGTGAGCCAGGCGCATTTTTACTAATCGTAGATTTGGGCGGTAACGATCTTTATATTTCCAAAGACAGCCTCTCCCGTTCGGCAGGAAATATGGGCATCGAACTCATTGCGGATCTTAAGGGCAATGATCGGTATCTGGGTGCTAATTTTGCATTCGGATCGACTTTGTTCGGCTATGCTTCTTTGTTCGATTTGGCCGGTCATGATACCTGCGAAGGCCGCTGCGCTTCCCTTGGTTTTGGATTTTTTGGGCTGGGTATACTTGAAGATCAATCCGGCAATGATGTTTATTCCGCAAGTCTGATGTCCCAGGGCGTCGGCTCCACCAAGGGGATAGGCCTGCTGCTGGATAGGAATGGAAACGATCAATACCTGGCGCGCCCAACTTTTAAAGATGACTTGCGATACACGGATCACAATATTCATATGATGCAAGGATTTGCGTCAGGCTTCACTCCGGATTATGCGGGGGGAATTGGCTTGCTTCGGGACGGAGCGGGTAATGACACTTATATCGCCGATATTTTCGGACAAGGATCTGCTTATTGGTACGCATTGGGATTATTGATAGACGAATCCGGAGACGATTCGTATTCGGCGTATCAGTATGCGCAAGGAGCCGGTGTGCATATCGCAGTGGGCGCATTGCTGGATTTTGGTGGAAATGATCGGTATGCCTCGAAAGGCGTGAGTCAAGGTTGTGGTCATGATTTGGGCTTTGGTTTGCTTTATGATCGAATCGGCAACGACACTTATTTGGCCACGGATATGAGTCAGGGCGCAGGCAGCGCTAATGGCTTAGGGATACTCCAGGATGCCTTGGGAAACGATATCTACGAGTCCATCAATTTAGAGATGACTTTGGGTCATGCCGACATGCGCCGTGATCGCGGTAGCTTCGGATTCTTTTTGGACGGCGGTGGTAGGGATAGGTACCGGCGGTCAACGGGGGATGGGTCTGCCTGGCGGGTATTCAATGGCAAGACCAAGGGAAATGGTTATGGCTTGGACAAATAATATTGTTGTTTCGCCCGGAACCAATTCAAGTGAGCTCATGACGCGACCGTTAGGTTGGATGCTGGTGGGTGTCTTGATATGGGCCATGCCGACAATCAGTGCCGTGCCACACCTAACCCGCATGGATTCCCTTTTTATTATTGCCGCCACCGGGGAGCCTCGCTTCAAGGCCGTTCGAGATTCGTGTGAAAAGCTGTTGGTGGGGGATGCAAGCGTCCCCGATTATCTGATCGCATCCAGGTTGAGTGGACAAACGCCGCGTCAACGCCATTATGTCGAACACCTCTTCATCACGCTATCGGATTCAGGTCGCCATGCTTTGGCCAGACAGAAATTAGCCTCGGCACTTTCCACAATTTCGGATAGTTTGAAAGCGCAGTTGCTGCATATTGGATCAGAACTCGCTGACAGCACATTCTTGAACGTGGCGCGGTTGTATTTAGGGGCCGACAGTGAGGATGTGCGCAAGGCGGCGGTGCGTAGCCTGGGAATGTATCCTAATCCACAAGATGATTCCGGATTGCTACAACGGATTGAAACAACCACTGGCTTGGAAAGACAGGAGAATCTCTGGGCCTTAAGTCGGCACAAAGGCGTCAAGGATTGGCAAAGGCTTGTCCCGGTTCTAAAGGACGGAATGCTTTACAACCGGCAACTGGCGCGTAAACTTTTGGACTCGGCTTCTGGAGGAAACTGGAGTGCCCTAGCCAAATACCGTCCTACAAAAATGGACCAGGTCGAACGGCTTGAATGGATGTTGCTAGCCTTGGGCAATCGGGATTCAACTGCACAAGCCTATTTGAAGAAAGAACGCCGAGTACTCAGTCCTTTGGCCAGAAAATTTATGGATTCAGAATTCCAAATCAGTGCATCTAAATTCTAAATAATCACAAATATCGACGGTGGACACCGAGTGGGTGTATAATGAAGATGCCCAGGCCATACAGTAAATAAGCGTTCAGTGGGAACGCATTTATAAAGGAACGTACCATGATTCAGCCCTCTCCAGTGTTAACCCCCTTCGGCGCCGTTAACAATCGCGTCAATCGCGCTTCAGACCTGCTAGGGATAAAGGAAAACTATCGCCGGCTTTTGACCACCTGCTGGCGCGAGACCAAAGTTTCTTTACCCATCATCGATGATAAAGGCAGTATGCAAGTTTTCGAAGGGTACCGGGTGCAGCATAATGGCGTGCGGGGGCCCTACAAAGGTGGCGTGCGCTATCATCCCGAAGTGGACTTGGATGAAGTCAAAGCGTTAGCGTCACTGATGACCTGGAAATGTGCGCTCGTCAATATTCCATTTGGCGGAGCCAAGGGTGGAATTTGTGTGGATCCGGCTATGTTAAGTGAACGGGAATTACAGGCTCTCACGCGCCGTTTCGTCATCAGCATCAAAAATATGATCGGCCCCTACAAAGATATCATGGCACCGGACATGGGTACAAATCCCAAAACCATGGGCTGGATGATGGATGCCTATGGACAGATCAGCGGGTACAGTCCTGCCATAGTCACTGGCAAACCGGTAACTTTGGAAGGCACGCCTGATCGTCTGGACGCCACCGGATTGGGAGTGGCTATGATCACACGCAGAGTTTTAGAGGACCGCAAAGAATTTTTGAGCGGTAAAACCGTAGCTGTGCAAGGCTTTGGCAATGTCGGGAGTTTTGCTGCTCTGCACCTTCATCGCATGAGCGCCAAAGTGATTGCCGTCAGCGATTTTTCGGGTGTCGTATTCGATCCCAAAGGTTTGGATGTGGAAAAACTCATGATCCATATGGAAACGGATCGCACATTATCAGGGTTTGCCCAAGGTGAATTCGCCACCCGCGACTCTCTGGAAATCATGGGCTTGGACTGCGATATTCTGGTCCCGGCGGCTCTAGGCCATGTGATTCATGCCGGAAATATGCAGAAGATCAAAGCCCGATATATTATCGAAGGTGCCAACGGGCCTATCAGTCCCGAAGCGGATGAGTATTTGAATAAGGCAGGTGTGATCATTGTACCGGATATTTTAGCCAATGCCGGCGGCGTAGTGGGTTCCTATTTCGAATGGGCACAGAATATCCAAATGCACCACTGGGAACACGCCGAAAGCAAGCTGGAGTTGGACAAGTTTCTCTCTGCGGCGTTATTGTCGGTGACTCAAGCGGCCAAAAAGCACAACATCAATTACCGGGATGCTGCTTTTGCAGTGGGCGTGGACAGGGTCTATCAAGCTGCTGTGGCCCGAGGGCATTGATTCGCGCGAACACGAATCATTTGCTACTGGTCAGAGATTTAGAATGGCCTGGGTAAGACATAAAACAGCGCCACTCCGGTGGTGAGGAACATCAGATTGGTGTGGTCGCGAATATGACCGGAGAGTAATCGTGCGAGCTCCAGAGAAATATCGAGGCCAAAGGGTTGATTGTCGAAAGGCATCCAGTACTTGCCAAAGGCAATGGCTGCCAGGGGGCGCGGGCCAATTCTTTCTCCACTGAATTCATAAGCCATCACGCCACCTAGAGACATGGAAAAATATTCCGAGTTGCGGATGGGGTCAGGGCCTTCATCCCCAAGCCACATTTTGCGAAGATCCAGGCTTATTTCCGGAAAATAGTCGTAGACATCCTTGGCATCCATGGCGGCCAAGCGGGCGTGAATTCCGGCCTGCCATGACTGGCCCAGGTCTAGGTAACCGCCAAGTTGCGGCTGCCAGCCCATCCCGTTGCCGATGGAATAATTGCCCGACAATTCCAAAACAACGGACTTCCTGGCCGCAACCGCGGGGGTGCCATCGAGATTGATTTCCGGTTCATCTGCCCGGATGGGGAATAAAAAAAACACTGTGACGGCAATTACACAGAGGCATCCACCGCTAATGGAAATTTTGGTAGGGCGTGTTAGGCAGGTTCGCGCATTAAGCGACAGGCGCATAGCCGTCCAGGGAATGAATGCCCCGGGCGTGCATGGCGATTAGTAATTCCCGGTTCATCTTCCGAATGGCGTTCCATCGATAAGCGAGAACAGTATAGCATTGAACGGCTTCGGCACCGGCATCCAACAAGTCCATGACTTTGCTACCATGGTCGATACCGCCACTGGCGAAAAGTGTGAGTTTGGGCAATTGCTTTCGGATATATTGAACAGCGGGTAAAGTGTTCTTGTATAGAATACGTCCGGACAGTCCCCCCTTGCCACCTGTGCCGGTCACGGGACCGATATCCGACTCCGGCGATTGCATGCGCAAGTAACGCGCCTTTTCACCTGGGAAGGTATTGAACAGTACCAAACCGGTTACCCCAGCATCGGCAATGATTTGCAAATTGTTATCAAGAGAACGGGCGCTCATGTCCGGTGATATTTTTACGAAGACGGCTTTCTTTGGAGCGAGGCCTTTGCGGGCTTCCATGATCTCATGGAGGAGATCGGCCAAAAAAGTTTCATCTCTGTCCATCCGATCGAGACCGGTGTTGGGACAGCTTACATTGAGTTCGATATAGTCGGCGGCGCGGTAGGCTCGGCGGAAAGTTGACATCACGTCAGCGATTTTTTGATCGGGATCTTCCATTCCGGGTGTGTCTGCGACACTGATGCCCAAGGCCAGTTTCCGTTTGTGGCAATGTCCCAGGGCTTTGTCCACTTCGTGGGCGATCACCTCAATACCTGGATTATTGAGACCCATGGAATTGGTCATGGCCCGGTCGAGCGGTAGCATGCGTATGCGCGGCCTGAATTCATTGCCTTCTCGATGTCCGCTGGTTGCCGATCCCACGGTTACGGCCCCGAATCCCAATGCGCTGAAGGCGGCTAATCGCTCAGCGGACTTGTTGCCGCCGGCTGCCAGCATAATGGGACTGGCTACTGTGATGGGCATGCTGCGATCGTAAAATCGAATGGTTTTTTCCAGTTCAAAACTGGGCGTTCGTCCAATGGGAATACTGTTGGCCACGGCTGCGAAAGTGGAAAGCAACTTGTGTCGGGCTTCAGGGTTGCGTACCATGGACTTGCCCGCTTCAAGCAGCATGTCACCTAGCCCGTTACGATAGTCGTGATGGACTACGCCCTGTCCCTGTTGCTCAATTTTTTGGGTATCGGACATGCGAATCGTATTACTCACCTCTGTACTATAAAGTAATAAACCAACCGGCCGCAAGCGGTAAAGCAAGATGGTTAGTGTGGGGCGTTTTTATTACTTTGGCCCAGACCCATTTCCAGGCAAGCTTATGGCTAAAGTTTTGAAAACCTCCGAAACCCCAAATCCTCTGGCCATTCGATTCCATATGGATACCAAGGTGGTTGCATCTGGCTCGCGTTCGTTTCCGGACGTGGAGTCGGCACAGGCAGATCCAATGGCGGCCAAGCTTTTTGAGCTTCCTCATGTCACTTCGGTTTTCTATGTGGGAACAACGGTTACGGTGAATAAGGATGAAGATGGCGATTGGAACAATCTTTTAACTCCAATCGCCGATATCTTGGAAGCCAGTTTGGTTGCCGCCGAAGAGCCTGCCCCGCAAGAAATCGATTTCGATCCTCATGCCGCAGGAGCCGATATTCTCAGGCCACCGGATTTCTTTAAGCTGGCCTTGGAGGAACAGATTGGCCATATCAATCGGATTTTTGATGAAATGGTGCGGCCGGGTTTGGCTGGTGATGGGGGCGGACTTGAGCTCATGGGCATTGAGGGTTCCACGGTGCATATCCACTACGAGGGCGCTTGTGGAAGTTGCCCCAGCTCCACATCGGGAACCCTGATGTACATTGAAGGCGCACTTCAGAAAAAGGCCCATCCTGAATTGACCGTACTGGCTGATTAAGGGTATGTCCGGAAAAAGCTCAGCCGGTTCTTCTCATTCTCACACTTTCTTCATGGCAATGGCCTTTGCCGAAGCCCGTAAGGTCAAAGGAAGCACCTTGCCGAACCCGCCAGTCGGCGCGGTTTTGGTAAAAGCGGGCAAGGTCATTGGCAAGGGTGGAACCCGACCGGTGGGTGGGAACCATGCCGAAATAGTGGCTTTGAAAAAAGCGGGTCTGCGCGCCAGGGGCAGCACGTTGTATGTCACGCTTGAACCCTGTTCCCACCAAGGGCGCACTCCGCCCTGTGTATTGGCTGTGATTGCCGCAGGTGTTCAAAATGTTGTCGTGGCTGTGCAAGATCCAAATCCCTTGGTGGGTGGCAAAGGCATTCGAGCTCTGCGTAAAGCCGGCATTGAGGTACTCATGGGTACCCTGGCTGAAGAGGCAGCCGCATTTTATGCTGGGTTTTTCTTTTTTATCCGCCATCATCGCCCGAAGATTATTCTCAAAATCGCCCAAAGTTTGGACGGGCGAATCAACATCCGCACCGGCGTGGAAACCAAAATTACCGGGGAAGCTTCCCACCGCCATGTACATGAAATGCGCGCGCGTGTGGATGCAGTTTTAATAGGTGGGCGGACCATGCGCATTGACGATCCGGATTTGACTCCTCGCCTGAATCAGGGACCTGTTCCGGAAGCTTTGATACTCAGTCGCCGAGGCCCCTTTCCTCCCAATGCAAAACTTTTTGCCAAAAACCGTAAGGCCAAGACTTGGGTTATGAGTTATTCCAGGACGGGCGTCCCAAGTGGGGTGGAGTGGGCACCGCTTCCAGATCCTGCAGCAAAGGCTTCTAAGCAAAGTGCTAGCGCATCTGCTCGGACTCCTTCCGCCCTTTCCACTCTTTCCACCCTTTTAGCCTTTTTTGCCCAAAGAGGGTATCACTCAGTGCTGGTCGAAGGTGGCCCTGAAATTTGGGCTCATTTCATAAACGCGGGAATTTGGGACACGCTTTACATTGCCACCGCTCCCAAGATTATGCCGGAAGGCCAACGGTGGGACGCGCAACTGCCACTGGACTGGGGAAAATCGCTCAAATTTCGTAATTTTGCATCCTTCGAAAATGATTATTGGGCGGAATTCGGCAACTCGAACGCTCTTGACACGTTCATGCTTGGAGTTTGAGGCGATCATGTTCACTGGAATTGTTGCAGAAATGGGCGTGGTAAAAGAACGGACTCAAGTCGGTTCCGCCATCCGCTTTCGCATCCAAGCAGTCCAGATCGCTTTGGGACTTTCGCTTGGGGACAGCGTGGCCTGTAACGGTGTGTGCCTGACAGCCGAGGCCATCCATCCCGATGGTTTTACAGCGTCGGCTGTGCCAGAAACACTTTCCGTGACCACATTGGGCGATGTTCGTATGGGTCACACCCTCAACTTGGAAGCAGCCCTAAAAGCGGGTAGTCCAATGGGTGGTCACATCGTTCAAGGCCATGTGGATGCCGTGGCTGAAGTATTGGAAATCAAGGACTTGGCGGCTGGCGCGGGTAAAGAATTGTCTATCCGCATTCCCCAAGAATTCACCCGGTATTGTGTGGTTAAAGGTTCCATTGCCTTGCATGGAGTAAGTCTGACTATTGCTGGTGTGGATGGAAACGTATTACGTTTTGCTATAGTGCCGCATACCTTGGCCAATACAAGTCTCGGCACAGTGGTTTCCGGTCAGCGTTTGAATATTGAAGTGGACCTCTTGGGAAAGTATGTCGAGAAGCTTCTGGGATTGGCAGGCCGAGAGGCTGCCTCATCCCTGGCGAGCGGAAATAGGCGTCTGGATACGCTCACTCCAAGCAACTTGGAAAAATGGGGCTATGGAGTTTAATACCATACCCGAGGCGGTTGCCGATATCAAAAAAGGCCGCCTCGTCGTTGTCGTGGATGATCGCGACCGTGAAAATGAAGGCGACGTAGTTTTTGCCGCGAGCAAATCGACAGCCGCAAAAATAAACTTTCTGGCGAAACATGCGCGTGGACTGATTTGTGTAGCGCTATCCGCTGAACGCGTGGAAACCTTGCGCCTCCCGCCAATGGCCGAAACCAATCTATCCAGGCACGAAACAGCTTTTACGGTTTCTGTGGAAGTACGCGAAGGCACCACCACTGGAATCAGCGCCGCGGATCGCAGTGCCACGTCGCGGGCGCTGGGTGATGCGAATTTTGGTCATGAAGATTTTATTCGGCCCGGTCATGTTTTTCCACTCAAGGCCAGGCGGGGTGGAGTGCTTGTCCGTGCCGGGCATACCGAGGCAGCCGTAGACTTGGTGGAAATGGCCGGCCTAGGCAGTGCGGGTGTCATTTGTGAAATCATGAATGAAAATGGGACGATGGCGCGGCTCAAGGACAGCGTCAAATTTGCCAAGAAGCATCGTCTCAAGATTATTTCCGTAGAAGATTTGATCGGCTACCGAAGGATTCAAGAAAAGTTGATCCGCCGTGTGGCTTCGCCACACTTTCCAATCCCTTCTGCATCCTTTCGCGCCTTTTTGTACGAGGACGTCATCCATGGCCGCAAACATTTGGCTTTGGTCAAAGGCGAGATTGCCAGCAAGCATACCATCAACGTGCGTGTGCACTCCGAATGTCTGATCGGGGATGTATTCGAATCCCTGCATTGCAACTGCGGTACTTTAAAACAATTGGGGCTGGATTATATCTCCAAGCATGGCGGGATATTTCTCTACATGCGACAGGTGGATCCAGAAGCCGATTTCTCGCGAAAGCTGGGGTTGCTCGCAGAAACAGAATCCACTGGGGCGAAACCAGGGAATAAAGCTTCGAGTGCAGCCATTCGAAACGCTCATGGTTTGGCCATGGATGCCCGCACTTACGGCATTGGCGCTCAAATTCTTTTCGACTTGGGCGTGCGTCAATTGAACCTATTGACCAATCATCCCAAGCGTATTCAGGGTTTAGAAGGCTATGGCCTTAAAATCATGCGACAAACGCCCTTGGTAAAATCTGGATCCAAATCGTTGGCAAGGAGGTAACATGCCGGTTATTGAAGGAACGCTGACAGTAAATAAGAAAAAAATTGCGGTGGTCGTCTCGCGATTCAATTCCCTGGTGACAACCCAGCTCCTGGAAGGTGCGCGCGATGGTTTTATGCGTCACGGCGGACTGGAAAAAGATTTTACCGTGGTTTGGGTTCCCGGGGCGTGTGAAATTCCCCAAGTGGCCAAACAAATAGCCGTATCCGGAAAATACCACGCCATAGTCGCGTTGGGTGCCGTTATTCGTGGCGCAACGCCGCATTTCGACCAGGTAGTGGCTACGGTGACACGAGGTGTGGCCGAAGTCGCCATGCAATCCGGCATTCCCGTTATTTTTGGAGTCCTCACTACAGATTCCCTTGAGCAGGCCCTCGAACGCGCCGGTTCCAAGGGCGGCAATAAGGGTTGGGACTCCGCTTTGGCAGCGATTGAAATGACCAACCTGTGGGATCAGTTGAAATGATTTCCAAAAGGCGCGGTCGCGAATTCGCGATGCAATTGCTCTATGCAGTGGAAGTAGGAAAGGAGTCCTTTGCTACGGCTGTCAAAACCATGTCCATCGATCCCGATTTGCCCATGGATGCGAAGGAATATGGCACTTTGCTGAGCCGCAAAGTCTTGGAACATCAGGAAGATATCGATGCCAAAATCATGGAAGCCTCCAGCCATTGGAATTTAGAGCGTATTGCCATCGTTGACCGGCTGATTATCTGCTGCGCCGCCGCCGAGCTTATGTATTTTCCGGACATCCCCACTGGGGTGGCCATCAATGAGGCGGTAGATATCGCCAAAAAATTTTCCACAGGCGAATCCAGTCGCTTTGTAAACGGCGTCCTCGATGCCATCGCCAAGTCCTTCCCCAGTTCCATTCAAAGGAATCCGTAAAATGCTCAATGACAAACAGATGAAAACCCTCCTGGCTCTTTTTGTTTTTTCCGTGGCCTTTATCACTTATATGATGACTATGGCGCCGACGGTATCCTTTTGGGATTGCGGTGAATTGGTGGGCGCTTCGAATATCCTCGGCAACCCCCATCCACCCGGAAACCCTCTATTCACGACCATGGCACGCGTCTTTATCATTTTGGCGCCATTCAAAGAGGCTGCCACCAGGGTCAATTTCATTTCCGTGCTCACCAGTTCATTGACGATTCTAATGGCGTTCCTGTTTTCCGTCAAGGCACTCGGCATTCTATTTGAGAATAAACTTTCCCGCTTTGCCACCTATTGCTCCGCCATCATTGGTTGCTTCTTGGTGACTTTTTCCGATACCTTTTGGTTCAGCGCCGTGGAAGCGGAAGTGTATGGAACAGCCATGTTCATCGTCATGTGTATTT
>JAYSRH010000555.1:0-6043 GCA_043721115.1 Fibrobacteria bacterium
CATTTTAGTCCTTGGCACCGATGCGTCTCCCTATCGCTTCAAAATCACTGTTTCCTGGTAGCTGCAAAAAATTCCGGCCCCGGTGGATTGTAATTCCTGTTTACATTTAAAGGCTGAATCGCCACACCCAGGTCAGACCTTTAACTCCGGATGTTTCCATGCTCAAAAAAATAATACTCAGCACTGCGCTGACCCTTGCATTGGCACCGGTCTCAAACGCAGCCAACCGAATCTTGATTATGACCAAGACACAAGGATATCGGGAAGACAATATCACTCCGGCACGCCTCGCCTTGAAAGCTTTTTTGGAAAAAAAAGGGCTAGTGGTGGACCTCTCCGAAGATGCGGGATTGTTCTCGGACACGGGTTTGGTCAAATACAAATCCATTGTCTTTCTCAAAACGAGCGGGGACATATTGAATCCAACCCAGCAACTTGCCTTTGAGAAATGGTTCAAGGCCGGCGGCGGATTGGTCGCCATCCATTCGGCACTCGATACGGAATCCCTGTGGCCTTTTTACGGAATACTTCTCGGCGGAGCCTGGTTCTTGAACCTAGCGGGAAACCTGAATACGGTGCAAACCATTGTAGTCGAAGACACAAACGACATTTCCACCAAGCTCCTGCCCCGCCGTTGGAGACGCACGGACGAGATTTACAACTTCAAAACCAATCCGCGCAATTCGATAATTACCAAAGTGCACGTTCTCGTTACCGTGGATGAAGCCAGCTTTACCGGTGGGACTCCAGGCAAGGATCACCCCATGAGCTGGTATGACAGCTACTTGGGCGGGCGCGCTTGGGTAACCGCCATGGGACATACAACGGAGAGCTATTCGGATTCTCTATTCCTGGGACATATTTGGGGTGGAGTGCAGTACGCTTTGGGGCTCACCACTTCTGCGGCTGTGTATTCCGGGTCGGGAAAAAGCCAGCGCTCCCGGCAATCCGTGCTGCCGAGTGTTGGCCACGCCCTGTTCATCCGGTCCGCGGCAGGTGGCCTAACTGAAGGTTCCGAGTATTTTGAAGCTTCGGGTAAAAGTCTGGATCGCTGACTGCGTGCCCGTTTACAAATCAAATTTTATTTCTTTACGTCACGGTTTTATTTGCAAATTAGAAATGGAGTGATGCCGATATGAACATTAAGTACACGTCTACGACTTTTGAAATAAGTGGATCCAAAACTAAAGAAAATTTGGGAGTGGTCCGAGGCATTGTAGTCCGATCGCGGTCCATTTTTGGGAATATCGGCGCCGGTATTCAAATCTTGTTCGGCGGAAATATCACCCTATACACTTCATTATGTGAACGGGCCAGACAAGACGCCTTCACCAAAATGCTGACGCACGCGGTTGCAGTCGGAGCCGACGGGGTGGTCGGAGTACGCTACGATGCCACAGAAGTCATGGGTGGAGTAACGGAGGTGTTATGTTATGGCACCGCGGTAAAGCTCGAAATAATTCGTTAATCGAGCAGATAAAAAAAATGAAGGAAATCTAGTTTCCAGATACAGAACCACCATGCCCGTGTATAGAGAGCAATACTGGCTCCGTAAGACACGGCTCCCAAGGCCAGGCCTTACAGAATCGATACAGTGGTTCCCGACATCGGATGCAAATATATTTCGAAAGCCAAATTAAAAAGCCCGGCCACCAGTCCTTTCCAAAAAGTGTAACTCACCTTTTCTGCAACCAGGACGCGGTGCCCACAGCCACCAGCAATAGAATAAACACCGCTACGATGGTCGGTCCCGCTGACCAGTCCAGCCTCAAGGATACCTCCAAGCCTAGTATGCAGCCTACGGAACCGAATCCCCATCCGAATGCCACCCTCCTCCAGGTTCCTTGAACCGCCATTAAAGATGCTGTAGAAGGTACGATCAAGAAGGCGAACACCAATAGTACTCCAGCGACTTTGACGGAAAAAGTAACGATTACGCCGAACGTGGAATAGAAAAGTAAATCCCACAACCAAATTTTAAGCCCTTGTGCCTTGGCAACTGCCGGATCTTCCGTGATGCGAAAAAGCGGTTTGCGCGCGACCCAGAGAATGATGCTGACAAAGGCAAACAGTCCAGCCGCAATTGCCAACACATGAGGCGATACCGTGAGGATGGAGCCGACCAGCATTTCCTTGAGCTCTTCCGATCCTGTTGCGGACTTCTCCAGCACAATCAGCGAGAAAGCCATGGCCCCTGCGTACGTTATTCCTATCAAAGCCTCAATAGGCAGTTTCTCACGACTGCGAAACCAGGAAAACAGCATAGCACCCAAAAAGGTGAAGCCAAGGGAAAGCATAAAATTTTCCGCAGGATGCTGTTCACCAAATCCCAGCAGGATTCCGATGCTGGCCCCCAATGCCGCCACTTGCGCCAAAGACAGATCCACGAATATGACTCCCCGACGCACCACATGGAATCCATAGAAGCTGAGAATGGCCGTGAGTAGCAGGCATAACGCCAATGCCGATAGCGTGAAGGTATAGGCGAAGATCATCATCGCGTGCCACTTCCACTGGCTAGGGCATTCACCATGCCGTCGAAATGTTTCCAATAGTCCCCAGCCGCCACGCCTTCGCAAGAGGGCGTGAAACGGAAAACTTTGATACCGGTTTGGCGCGCGAGGAATTTCGGATCATCCCCTGAGAAATATGGCTCTTGTATCAATAGGGCAGCCTTGTTCGCCTTAATGCCATCCACCAGTTCCTGAAGATGCTTGGCCGTGGGCGGGATGCCCGGATAAGGTTCTACCATGCCCACGATGCGCAAGCCGAAAGTCTTGGCGAAATAAACCCAGGAAGAATGATAGGTGATGATGGCGGATCCGTTCAATGGGGCCAGCTTCGCTTTCCAATCCTGATAGTGCTTGGCATTTTCCTCCTTAAACCTGGATGCATTCGTCTTATAAAACTCCGCATGGCCCGGATCCTCCTTGGCCAGGGCGGCGGCGATATTGTCCGCGAGGATTGGAGCATTTAGGGGATCCAGCCAATAGTGAGGATTTCCCATAGGATGCACATCACCCATGGACGCATCCACCTTGCCGGTGGGCTTTTCCAGAACGTCGATGCCGGCGGAGCAATCCACAATCGTCAGGTTGGAATTCCGGGAGCCTTCAATAATAGCGTCCGCCCACTGATCCAGGGCCAAGCCTGCCTTGAAAAAGAGTGCGACCCTGGAAACTTTGATCATATAGGAAGGCAACACCTCTACGAAATGCGGGTTACCGTTGGATTTTGCGATGGAAAAAACCTCCACTTGATCACCGCCTATGGATGAGGCAATGGAGGCTATATCGGGAATAGATGCAGCCATTTTCACTTTCGCAGCAATGGGCAAGACAGTGAAGAGTGCTGAAAAGAGAAGCGAGAATCGAATCTTGTTTTTCATGGTTTTCCTTTAAATTAAAATTGATGGGGTTTGTGGGGGCCCATGGAGAAAAGCAATTGCATAGAGACGGTGCTTACGCCGGCCTCACCCTCGGGAATGAAGTATTCATAAGAAATACGGAGCAACGTACTCTCTTCCAACATTGTATAACCCGCAAAGGCCCTGACCGACCTGTCAATCTTGGATGCCTCACCGGCCCTATCATATTGATCATACATGGCCCCAAAATTGGAGCGAACATGATAGCGATAATCGGCCATGGCATAAAATCCTAACCGATCCTCGCTGGAAATCAAAAGCGTACTGTCAGCGGAATTAGCGTGTCGAAAAAAGCCTTCGCTTTGAATCGTGATTTGGGAACCGCCATTCAGATAGAGTTTTGCTTTAAGGTCTGCACCTGCCAGGTAACCTCTGAGGTCTTTCGCCACATTATCAAGGCCGGTCGCTCCCGAGATACCCGTCTCCAAGGCACCGGATTCGCCCAGAAGAAAAGCGTTACTCCACCTACCCAGCCAGCCCAAGCGAGTTTGTTCCTCGCTTGGATGAAACTGGGCCCCCTGAAGTACGTCCGCAGATAGGGTGGAAGCCCAATCTCCGGGCGTGGGCAGAAGGATGGACCCTTGCACGGCTGCTTCATTAAAGCCTTCTTCACCCCCCGGCATTAATGAGATCCAAGCCCGGGGAGTATCGATGAACGGGTTTGCGTGAGGATGAACTGGGTTGAGTTTGCCAAATCCCAACCGGTATTTTCCCGCTTTGAGTCCCAACCCCCAGGGGAGGCCTTTCACCCACGTAACAAAGGCTTCTTCCACCCCAACTCCGTCTTCTCCACCAGACAAGGTGAATGCACCCTTGAGAAACGGATTCAGATAGGACACTAGGACCAATTCGGTTTCGCCTAGTGATAAGGTGGGCTCCCCATTATTTGGAGAAGCCGCATCATCGGTCATACCCGAACGGACTTGGCCGATGGCGGATATATCCGGATTAACGACGCCGGCGGCGCAAGGGACCGCCAGGATGATAGCACAGTATGCTGCAAACTTTGATCGAATTGAAAACATTATTCCTCCCTAAGGTTCCATTGAATCGATATGGGAAAAGCACCTTCCGGACCCAATGGACCCGTAGGTTGAAAGGAGCCGTGTGGATCCTTTTCGCTTAGACTATGCGGATCGATTCAAGCGGAGGGAGGAGCCCGCGCCCCATAGGGAAAACAGGATTGGACGTGAACTTGATCCGATTGCTCGGGAAGGAGAAACCGGATAACCACGATGAAGGAGATTGGCGGTGAAGGCGCGACTGCAAGGAAGGGTTGGGCGGTTACATGGCAAAGCTGACAATCGCCTTGCTGTTCGCCCGCATGATGCTTGTGGGACGGGCCTGCAATATGCAGTATCCCGAATGTCAGAAATATCAATCCCGCCAGGAACACGGTCCGGAGAAATCGATTTCTCATGCGATAAGCCTGGGGATCATTTTGAGAAAATACATTATTGGTCGCTTGAACCCCAACTTTACCTGGAGCGGCATCGAGGTAAACTCATCCTCATCGATGCGGATCAAGGCGGATACCATTTTCTAATTCTCGGTTCTTCCACCCCGGAATTGATGAGGCAATCTTCAGAATCCCTGGCAGGAAGGATTGAATACCTGGAGCTTTCCCCGCTCACCCTCGAGGAAACCGGTAGGGTGACTGAATTTCGTGACACCCTTTGGTTGCGAGGAGGGTATCCGAAGAGTTACCTAGCTCCCGACGACGACTCAAGTTACCGTTGGAGAAGCGCGTTTGTTCAGACCTTGTTCGGACATGCAGCCTTGGGAGCTTCCTGGGAAGGGTTCGCAGTGGAGCAGATCATTCGTCTTCTTCACGCGGAAAGGGCGGCACTTAAGGCATCCTTGCTACCTTTAAGGGAATGCAGGATTTGCTCGCCGCTCGATCCCAGATGGCGGTTTCACTCGGCTTTCACATTGTCTTTGCGTCGATTGGCATGGCAATGCCCTTTCTTATGGCCATCTCCCACTTCCGTTGGTTGCGCACGGGCAATCCGATTTATCGTGATCTCACCAAGGCGTGGTCGCGGGGCGTAGCTATTTTTTTCGCCACAGGAGCCGTTTCTGGAACCGCGCTCTCCTTCGAACTCGGCCTGCTTTGGCCAAAATTCATGGAACATGCCGGGCCCATTTTTGGTATGCCCTTTTCATGGGAAGGCACTGCTTTCTTTTTGGAAGCGATTGCGCTGGGTTTATTTCTATACGGCTGGAATCGCCTCAAGCCTTGGGTGCACTGGGGAGTGGGGGTTGCCGTGGGGATTACTGGAGTTCTCTCCGGAGTCTTTGTCGTATGCGCCAATGCCTGGATGAATAGCCCCGCTGGTTTCACTTGGGTTAATGGACAAGCCATCGATATCGATCCCTTCAGAGCCATGTTCAATGATGCCTGGAAGACCCAAGCCCTGCATATGATATTGGCCGCCTTTGAAGCAACCTGTTTCGCAGTCGGTGGCCTTCACGCTTTATTGCTCTGGCGCCGACCTACTTCCATCCTACACCGAGAAGCTTTCAAGATTGCACTGCTCCTCGGTTCCATCGCCGCCTTACTCCAGCCTCTGAGTGGCGATCTGCTGGCCAAAGGTACGGCGGTCAGGCAACCCA
>JAYSRH010000556.1:0-6032 GCA_043721115.1 Fibrobacteria bacterium
TAATGCGGCAAGTCCCTGAGGGTCGGTTTCCAGGGATATCCCATCCAGTGGGTCACCGAAATCGAAACGGTAACTGAGGCGATACCTCTTCCCTTGTGACTCCAAGGTATCGGGGGAAAAACCCGCAAGGCCAACCTTTCCCGGTGTCCATGTCTCCCAAGAGACGGGATCGAGCGCCGCTGACCAGGTTTGAATGGAAAATTCCAGACTGGGTGCTTTCGGATCCAATGGTGATTGCGAATTCTTCAATAGTTTCCCGAGGGAAATCTTCGAAGTCACCATCGGGGCCTGCTGGCGGTACCAATGCACCAAGGTGTCTTCGTCCGGTACCAATCCACGCGTCCGGGTTTTGTTTTCCAGAACAGCCAAGGCGGCGAGAACACATTCATTATGTTCCCGAAATGGAAAGGGCGCGCCGGAGCCTTCACGAATCACGCCTTCGCGCCAGAAAATTTCCGCGCACGCTTCCGGATCCACCGATTCATAATTGATACGGCGGTCCTGACGGATAGCAAAGCCTTTATAGGTAACGCGCTCCAACGCTTCGACAAACCCACGCTCGCCATTCCAGAAAATATTCACATAGGCCCGTTTGCAGGCATCCGGGGCCAAGTCCTCGATCCAGGCGGGCTTAATTTCGCAGGCTCTGAAAATATAAACGCGCGAAGTCTGCCTGATTTCTCCGGCCACAATCCATTCCGGCTTGGCCTTGACCAATGCGGAACCAGGATGCAATGCCGCTTCCTTATCTCCCGCCAACCGGTACGCGGTGCCATCTGGAACCTTGCGCGCCAAGAAAGGCATGAAGCCGGCCAAAATGGATTTGTGGAACAAATCGAAATCAATGGATTCGGCCTTGATAGCTCCCGGATCGAGGGTAACCTTGAGGAGACGGCAGAATTGTTCAGTCAGTTCCATCCATTCCCTAACCCGACTGTAGGATAAAAAGTTTTCCACGCACAACGCCCGCAATCGGCGCTGGGAATTGGTTTCTCCCCAATTTCTTTGGATCCAAACCCATAGTGCCAACACACCCATAAAGTCTGATCGCGGGTCTTCAAACCTCCGGTGCAATCCCGTAGCCTTGCCTCGCTCCGGTTCTTCACGGGGTGTGAAGCGGGGATCCTGCACAGTGATGCCGGCAGCCAGAATGAGTGCAGGTTGCAAGGCTCCCAATTTAGCGGCGGTCAATAAGATTTTTCCAATGGCAACATCAACTGGGAGTTGGCTGAGTTTCCTGCCTTCTTCCGTAAGTCTGGCGTCCATATCCGAACTTGTTAAAGCACCCAGCTCGAACAATTGGCGATAAGATCCTTTCAGCGCTGCCGACGCAGGGGGATCGGGAAAAGGAAAGTCGGCCACGGGCAGGCCTAGGGCCAATAGTTGCAGCACTACGTTGGCCAGATTGCTGCGTAGGATTTCCGGTTCGGTAAAATCAATGCGTTCGTTCAAATCCGTCTCTGAATAGAGACGTACGCACACGCCCGGTTTGACGCGGCCGGCACGGCCCGCCCGTTGGCGCGCACTGGCCTTGGAAATGCGCTCGATAGGCAAGCCCTGAATTTTGGTATGAGGATGGTACCTGGAGATGCGGGCCAGACCCATGTCCACCACATAGCCTATGCCGGGAATGGTCAAGGAGGTTTCCGCGATGTTGGTGGCCAGAATTATTTTCGGGCGGCCCCCTTCCTCAAATACTTTTCGCTGATCGGCCGGACCCAAGCGACCGTAAAGCGGCAAAATGGAAAAATTCTTTCCCAAGTCTCGCTCCAATTCACGGTGGAGTTCGTGAATCTCTTTTTCCGTCGGGAGAAAGGCCAACAAGTTATCGGGCCTGCGGCTTTGCAATTCCCGAATGGCGATAGCGGCCGCCTCCAGAGGCGGAAAGGCACGGGTGGGCTGGCCGTCGTCATCTTCGTCCGCATCTTCTTTACCAGAAATGTCCCAATATTCCAAGGCCACGGGAAATTGACGACCTTCTACTTCTACAACCGGCGCAGGGGTTTTGCCCGTGCCCAGAAACTCGGCAAAGCGATTGGCATCCAAGGTAGCCGAGGTCACTACCAAACGGAATTCGGGACGACGTGGGAGCAGTGTTTTGAAAATCCCAAGCAAGATGTCCACATTCAGCGACCGTTCATGGGCTTCGTCCAAAATGACGCAAGCGTACTGTCGCATCAAAGGGTCACGACGGAATTCCTGAAGCAGAATGCCGTCCGTCATAACTTTAACTAGCGCGCCAGTGGGGACGTCCTCATGGAACCGAATCTTAGCGCCAATGAGATCTGCTCGACCGGTTTCTTGACGCAGTCGATCCGTGATGGAAAGCGCAGCGATACGGCGGGGTTGCGTGATCCCAATCCGACCTCCAGCAGCAAAGCCCGCTTCGAGCAGGAACTTGGGAAGCTGAGTAGTTTTGCCCGAACCCGTTCCACCTTGAACTACCAGAGCCTGATTTTCTTTCAGTGCTTTAAGGATTGCTTCCCGACACGCTAAGATCGGCAGTTCTGGATATGAAAAGGAAAACATGAATTATGGGTGTATAGAAGAAGATGGACTCTGGGGTGAAGAATTCAGCAAGGTCCTCGCCTTAATCCAAGCTGTGATATCCTGTTCCTCCACTTCCGGATGGAATATACCCATCAGCCCTACCAAGAACTTTTCCCCGCGAGGTGGAAAACCATTCGCCAGGTAGCCATTGAGTTTTTCATTCAATGCTTCAGTAAATTTGAGATCCTGCATGCACTTGGTGTCAACATCCATCTCACCTGCTAAGTTGTCGCAACTGATGCGAAAGACTTCATCCGCGGCCGTTGCAAAGACCCATTCCAAGGCCTGCGGACTCGCTTCTGCCTGAAAAAATACTGTTTGAGCCTGTTCGTCCCGGCCATCCGGTCGGTACCAATATCCATAGTCGTCTTGCATTCGGCGTACCTTGCCTGCAATGCACCAGTGAGCGACTTCATGAAAGCAGCTGTTTAAATAGTCTCGCGTGAAACGAATTTCCGCAGGGCCATTGCCTTTGGGCGCCAAGTAGAAGGGTTCTGGAAACCCACCCAATAACTTAACCGGATAGCCCTCATATTGAAGCCGATTTCTTGTATCCGCCGTGCCTGCAAATAGTGTTTGGAACAATTCAATAATTTGGGAACGCTTTTCCTCCGGATTCCATTGCATATGCTTCAAATCCGTGTCAACGCGCAGGCGCGGCATTCCAAATTTTGCCTAAGAATTTATCCCGGCCAGACAACTTGGTGTACAATTTGAATCGGCCCGCATTCTTTTTATAAAAATCTTGATGGTTTTCTTCGGCGGGATAGAAGGGAGTGGCGGAAACGATTTCAGTCAATACCCGCTTGCCCTTTCCATAACGGTGCTGCTTTTCCAAACGCTGCTTGGAATCCATCGCTTGCTGCCTTTGAAAGGCGTTTGCATAATAAATGACAGTCCGAAACTGAGGCCCCAAATCGGAAAACTGTCCATCCTCTCGCGTTGGATCGATATTTTTCCAATAGGCATTCAGGAGTTTGGTATACGTTACAGTTTTAGGATTGAAGCGAACTTGGACAGCTTCCACATGATCGCTTTTTCCCTCTGATACTTTAGCATAATTTGGAAGGGTATCAAGACCGCCCGTATATCCAGCGGTCACTGACAAAACACCTGGCAGTATTTCAAACACCGGTTCCATACTCCAGAAGGATCCTCCTGCAAAAGTGGCTGTCATAACAGTGTCATTCGTAGTGGAAGCCGGCCATCCCATCTCCACAAGCAGAGCAAGGGTATAAATTAATGGTGTGTAAACTTGTGGCATAGGCTTTTCGGGGCTAATGCCCAAACCTAATAAAATAGCAAGGTTTCGTTAGAATTCTGGGTCGATTTGGTGCCCCGTACATGGAGAAGATAGGCAATATGGGGCTCTAATAGTTGCCCTTCAGGCAAATGATAAAAAGCTATTTTTTGGAGGCGGGAAGATCAAAATGAAGCCAACAATATTTGGGATAAGAAAAGTATTCTGGGTCCAAGAAGTCCCGACTTATTCTCCGAAAGAGCCGCTTAACAATGGCAAACCGTCTGCGCTTGGTCGACAGGTCTTTTGCAAAGCCAAAAGTAGCGTCGGTACACTCCGGTTTTCGACTTACCAGTCGAACCCTCCTCCCATGCTCACAAGTTAATGGAAAGCTCGACGGACTAACAAAAAAATCCATAATAGAGTTACCTTCTATTGTGAAGAGGAAATAAAATGAAAATATTAATCCAATTGCTTATTCTCTCAATAACAATTAGTTATTCGCAAATATCAATAAATCGAGACACTGTATTCACTGCTGAAATCAATACTGACGTCGCCAGGAAAACAATTTCATTCACCCAGACAGGCAAAAAAACGGCGATCATAGATTCATTCGAAATCGATCAGTCTTTTCGGAAGGTAACTGATAGTAGTAGGACAGGAGTAAATATTAAGGGCAGCACTTCATTTGGTGCCTGTTCTTATTTTGATTTAATATTGTCTAACGGTTTAATCCGGAAAAATAAATGTCCAATAACTTTGGCGCAGAATCAGACAATTAATTTGAATTTATTAGTCATTTATAATTATCCAGTTGGCTCACCAGTTCCAAAAAGATCTAGTGCTGCTCAATACGATACAGTTGTGGTTCCGATAAATCTTTACTATTCAACAAATGGCGTTATAAATACAACCAGATTTTATATAAAAGGACTATATCAGATTATATCCTATGGTATAAAAGAACATAAAAATAGTGAAACTCAATATAATGAAAAATATTATGAAGTTAATGGGAAAATATATTTAAACTCAAACCGATACAAAAGTCACCATTTAACAATGCGTTCGAATGTAAGCGTTCGGTGAACCCATTCTTTTAGAAAACAACATGGATGTCTATTCTCTCATGGTTTTCACCAAGGAGACTAGATTAACAGTGACCAGTTTCAACGACTAATGCTCGAACACGAAACCAGTGGGCTTTCGGCAAGAGTGTTTTGCCAATCAAAAGACCTCTCGTATTCAAAATATTTCTATCCCCGCCGAGTTAATCTCGAGCGGAAGTAAATATTGGCGAAACAACCCTATCTATTCCAATGACGGCAACAGAAGTTGAATGTCTCAAGGTTTTTCATTAGGCATTGCAGAACGGTCCCAATGCTGAATCTATCCCACAGGATTCGGATTTTTCTTTTTCGTGAGCCAACTGACATACGCCTTGGCCGTGGCCCTAGCCACATGCCCATTTGAATGGAACCACAAAATGGCAACAACTCAGACAAGAAAACATTTCATGAAACGAAGAATTTGGTGATGCTACCAGACGGGCAACGTTGGCTATTAGTTTTTTCTGAGAAAGATAACCAAAAAGAAAAACAGACCTTCGAAATGAACTGGATTAAAATGGAAATCATTGCTGCATTGGATGAAGAAAAGATGGAAGCGCGATTACAACGCTAGGGCGATTCATTTTGACGACCAATGAATTGAATCTCCATAATTTTTCCGATGAGCAGATGTTGTGTGAGTATAAGGAGCAACAGCATGCAGAACGTGGGTTTCGTTTTTTGAAAGACCCGTGGTTTATGGTAGATTCGATATTTCTAAAATCAGCGCGGCGGATTGAAGCGCTAATGATGATAATGACATTGTGTCTATTGGTCTATAATATAGGCCAGCATCAACTGAGGAAAAAGCTCAAAGACGAGTAGCTAACTCTACCAAATCAATTGGGAAAGCAAGTGCAGAACCTTACGATGAAATGGATTTTCCAAATTATGGAGGGGGTAGGGGTGGTGCGATTTTACGAAAACGGCAACGATGAGTCATCAAAAGAACTTGTGACGAATATGAGCGCTTTTCGGCATAAAATTATTCGCCTGTTCGGGCCGACTGCATGTAGAATGTATGCAGCCAAAACCCTTTTGCCACAGGTACGTCAAGGCACTTTTTTCATCTGGAAGTAAAGCGCAGCATATAAATCAAGTTTGGTACAGGATCCGGCGAATTTCTTTCC
>JAYSRH010000557.1:0-2394 GCA_043721115.1 Fibrobacteria bacterium
CCTCATCTATTTTGCAGCCCAACAGATGAGCCTTGATCACAATCTCCATCCCGATTTCAAATCCACCTGTGCTTTCAATGGTAATTCTGCGTAGCATACTGCTGCGATACATTTTGAAGCTATTGGTGACATCGTGGGTAGGCAGACGGGAAAGGTAGTGTAAGGAAAGTCCAGCCATTTGTGCGAGAAATCCTTTAAGAAAAGGGCCACCAATTTGACGACCTCCGCGCATGTACCGCGAGCCGCAAACTATATCGCATCCCTCCGCCATTTTTTCCAGCATAGGCCCCACGGCACTCATATCATCGGAAAGATCACCCATACACACGAGACACAATTCTTCTTGGGTAGCTTCGAAACCACTTTTTATGGCGTTGAGAGCTCCCTTTCCATAATGGTTTTTTTCCGTTCGTATTCCCATGTGACCGCTGCGCGCTATATAGCGCTGTAAGGGGGGAAGTGTGGTGTCTTCATCAAAATCATAGACTACCCGTATTTTATGTGGGTATTTTATTTGGGTATTGATTTCTTCCAAAGTGCGGACAATGTTTTCCCCTTCATTGTACACTGGAATAATAATTTCCAAAGACCCGGCCAATCCCGGCACCGCGCCATCGGTAAAGGGCACTACATTCCTCCGACTTCAATCTGCTGTTTGATCCAAGGGATAATTTCCTCCAACGCTGTTCGCAGTGGCGTTACAGCTTCAAAGCCAAGGATTTTTTTGGCTTTGGAAACCTCGGGTACACGCATTTGGACGTCATGGGAATAGGGCTCATCACATTCAAAATGAAAGGGGGCCTTGCCGTTGATCATTTCCCAAATCAATTTCGCCAATTCCAAAACCGTTGTACTTTGTGCCGTGGACAAATTAAAGTCATCGTTTACGGCGGCGGGATTTTCCATGGAAATACGGATGCCGCGCGCCAAATCACCGCCATAAGTGTAATGACGGACTTGGTCCCCACTTCCGAGGATGCGCAGCGGATTTTGCCCCTTGAGGATCTTTTGTACAAGGTCCGGTACTACATGCGTCATAGCCAAGGACACATTTCCGGATTTAACCACCGCGCCCCCCAAGGCACGCTTTTCGCCCGTACCGACACAGTTAAAAGGACGGAGAATGGTATAGGGAAGCTTGTACTGTTGCCACGCGCCTAGGGCAAAGTATTCCGTGGCTAGTTTTTGAAATCCATAAGTCGAGAAAGGGGGCGGACACTCTTTTTGATGGCCTTCTGGAGTTGGAAATTCGGTGGCATTTTCGAAAACCATGGACGAGGACAGCACGGTAATTTTTTTGAGTTTAGCATGCTTATGGGCCCAAATTGCTGCGTCAAAGGCTGCCGCGATGATGCGTTCATTTTCCGCCAATAGATCATAGGCATAGGCATGAAAATAAGAGATGCCGCCGATCATGGCTGCCGCTGCAACTAAATGATCGCAGTCCTTGAGCAACTCTTTCATCAGCGCAGAATCCTTAGCATCACCGCGAACATAGTGGAATCTTGGATGAGCATCGTAACTCTTGTCCACTTGCCCATACTTGGACCCATTGTCAATGCCGACCACATCCCAGCCAGCCTCCAGCAAATCCTCTATCAGGTAGCCGGCGATGAAGCCCTTAGCCCCGGTGACTAGCACTTTCACGTTTCACCTCGCAATAATGTGGGATAAGGAAGAAAGTCCCAAACATCCACAACCGGCTTCCCTTTGAAATCCAGCCCTCGATACCTGGTATGCGGTGCGCCTATAAAAATAACGTCACTCTTTTCAATCAATTCCTCTTCTCCGATAAACCCCTCATCTCCTATAAAAAAATCGGAGCAAAGCACTTGCCTGGCTTCCATTTCCAAAACTTTCCTCAGCTTGTAGGAAAGGGATTCCCGTTTGTCGTCGCTATTAGCTTTGAAAGCCATACCCAGAATACCGGCCACTTTGCCTTCCAGTCCAATTCTCTCTTTGACTCTTCCCACCAGAAAATTTGGTAGGCCTTCATTGATGAGCATCGCGCCATGTCCTAAGAAAAAGTTTCCATTGGTAAAGGCGGAAAGCTGCATGGTGTCCTTGAAAAGACAAGGTCCCGATGCAAATCCCGGTTTAGGAAAATCCGCCAGTCGGGGATATTTATGGGTCATGGCACCATAAATTTTGTGGAAGTCGACGCCATATTCTCCCGCGATCATATAGAATTGGTTAGCGATAGCAAATTGGATATAACGGTACGAATTGGTAAAAAGCTTGGTGAGTTCCGCCTCTAGCGGGGTGAGCAGGACAATATCCTTCGTGAGATGACGGAATAATTCCGAAACCTTCTCCACCGCCTGGTCATTGAATCCGGAAACTATCTGAGGGAGCGAGTGCAATTCTTCTAATGCTTTGCCCTGTGCGATGCGT
>JAYSRH010000558.1:0-6000 GCA_043721115.1 Fibrobacteria bacterium
GACCGGAATTGCCATTGCCGGCATTTGGAAAAACCGGAACCACAAACGACTATCGCAATGGTGCGTTCCTCGGGTTCATTGCGGCACCGAAAGGCGTCAATAAAGGGTTTGATTCTCAAAGCGGTTATGTGATTGGCGATTACGTGGGCTTCGATAACAATGTGTCAATGTTGCGGAAAGGATTTAAAGGCACCGGTAGCTCGGTAGCAATACCCGCCTGGATCATGCAGGCTCGCTCAGTGGCGGAAATCGACGCCTTCTCCGAACGGGTCGATTTACTGGATTTGGATATTCAGTCAACGGGCCAAGTGCCGCTTTTCCAACAGGAAAAATATGTCCGGTACCTGGTGTCCAAACGCACTGGCCTTCCCTTGCGTGGTGCGGATGAGGAAACACTCAAGTCACAAGCCGGAAGCTATCAGGAAGATCTCTCGGACGAATTGGTTGGCGTCGCCGGAGCTACGGATCCAGCTGGGTACACGACCATCCTAATCCGAGAAGAATAGTGGGATAATGAGCACGGTAGAGAGCGGAGGGTAAGATGGCCGGGAACTATTTGATTGCGAGAAAACGTGTCCGAACCCGTATCAGCGTGTGCGCTAGTTTTTTAATAGCTGCATGGATCCTAAGTGGATGTGCAAAATCCAATGTTAAACCGGTTGTGGCCAAGCAAGCCCCGTCGTCCAGTCCCGCCATAAAAATGGATGGGGGAGAGGGTCTTGCGGACCTTGCGGGAGCCGTCAAGACTCCGGAGGACGCCTTGATACTGGATTTGCTTATCAGCTATCGTATGCTGGTGCTTAAAAATCCGGATCCCAAAACGCTGGATAAGGCAACCCTCAAAAAGGGCCGCCAAGCCTTTGAAAAGCTGGAGGATGCTTTGCGCCATGGTGGTATTAAATCACAAGATGGCGGAGAGCGCGTCTATAAAGTGGTCGATGAGGAAAAACTTTCCTTAGAGGAGATCCTTCACACCGCGTCCCGGTTTGCAGAAAAGAGCGCTCAGGATGGGGATTGGCAAAAAGCCAGGGCGCGTTGGAAAGAAATTGTACAAAGCAAGGCTTCCGTGGCCTTCATGATGGACGAAGCACAATGGGGACTGGTGCTCGGCGATGCCTTGCAATCTGCTTTGCCGGATTCCACCAAGAAACGACTCAAGCAAGTCAACGAAAGTTACCAGGCTGAAATCAACCACGAAGACATCGCCAAACAAGTCAAGAGATTATTGGACGAAGTGCCGGAAGTAAAGCTGCAAAGAGAATTAAAGAAACTGGCGAATCGTTCCTGGGAAAAGGACAAGCTTGCCGGCCATTTGACTGCATCACAACAAGCGCAAACCGTTCCACCCGAAACGACAACCCCCACAGGGGAATCTTCTAAGGTACTCCCAGGAGTGGCAAGTAATCCTGCGGGGGATCAGTTCTGCGAGGAGAAAAGGACTCTGGCGGCCGGTTCCTTCAAGGATTTCAAAAAGGCCACTTCCGATTCCGTAAAAGCAATCCTGCTCCAACACACCGCTGCGTATCTCGATAGCTGCCTCTTCAACTATCCCAGCCTGCCTGTCAGCCAAAAGGTGCGTAAAAACAGGGAAATGGTGGAAGCGGAATTGAAGAAGTTGAAAAGGTAACGATCCCGTTACGTCTACCCTTGGTCATCGCAGGTATCCATGTTGCATCGACCTTTGAAAAATCGGCATTACTCGCGTTACGGCATGGGTTTTGTGTTTTTGCTGTGCGGGATGCTATTGGCGACGATCCATCTGTTGGCGGGAACCGTTTTTCTGTTATTGGCATGCGTCATTTTCTATTACGCGCCACGCTGGAATCTGCGCATTGAATTGAATGATAAATCCATTTGGTTTTCCGAGAATGTGGTTGAAACGGTACCTGTGGCACTAAATCTTGCGGACATTCTGGAAGTCCGCAGAGTGGAAGAAAAGGAGCTGCGCAAAGGATTCCTAGCCACCTATCCCAATGCTTACACCTATGTTGAATTTGAAACCCATGGTGGCAAAGTCTATCGTATGCACGATATTTTTAGCGAAGACTTTGACCAAGAAATCACCGATCTTGCCACTGCGGCCGGGGCGCGATTTGTAGCCTTTTCCAGGGATGCGGCTGAGCGTGCGGATGGCGCTGAAAATGACTCCATCACTTCCTCGACGGCAGATGTTTAAGGGTTGAAAAGTAAATCTTATCTTAATCCAACTATGCCAGAATCCACACAGGCTTCCCTTCCGCTTTTTCCGACTGCTGCCTTTGACAGGCTTTTGCCATTGGCTTTTGAGGAAGACGTAGGTCAAGGGGATATCACCTCCTTAGCGACCATTGCAGAATCGGCTAGGGGAACGGCAACCTTATACTGCAAGCAAGCTGGGGTACTCGCCGGATTGCCATTAGTTGAACGCGTTTTCCGGTACGCGGGATTTGCGCCGAGAATCACTCTGCATTGCCAAGAGGGCGAATCCGTTGAGCCGGGTCGGTTGCTCATGACGCTGGAAGGCCCCTTGCGCGCATTGCTGGTTTGCGAACGGATTCTATTGAACTTCCTACAGCGGTTTTCCGGTATCGCCACTTCCACCCATGCACATGTATTGGCGCTGGCGGGAACCAACACCCGATTGCTCGATACGCGCAAAACCCTTCCCGGTTATCGATTGCTGGACAAATATGCCGTAGCTGTGGGGGGCGGAACCAATCATCGCATGGGGCTTTACGATCGCGTATTGGTCAAGGACAACCATGCTGCAGCTTGCGGTTCGGTGCGCGCCGCCGTCGATAAAGTACATGCCGAATATGGAATGCGATTTCCGGTGGAAGCGGAGGTGAGTAACATGCAAGAGTTGCAATCTCTTTTGAATGCCCATGTGGATACGGTATTGTTGGATAATATGGATGATGCGACTTTGCAAAAGGCCGTGGCATGGGCTAGAACAAACGCACCCGCTTTAAAGCTGGAAGCGAGTGGCAATATGAGCCTGGAGCGGCTGGCCAAACTTCGGAGCTTTGGCCTTGATTTTATTTCCGTGGGCGCCTTAACGCATAGTGTACACGCGCTGGACATCTCCATGAAAATTCAGGGTACGGGCACAGGCGCGTTACCGGAGGGCAGAAGCCCATGAGCAAAATCGGCAACTTGAATTTGGCCGTGGATATCGGGAATACCAATACGGTAATCGGTATGTTCGAAGGGAATACAATCTGCCGGCGCTGGCGCTTGGGTACCCGCAAAGATACTACCGTGGATGAGATTTCCTGGTGGCTGCATGGATTGATGCGAGAGGATAAAGTACGCGCCCGTATTCATGCCACCGCCATGGCTTCGGTGGTGCCGGCCCTCGATGACAGTTGGTTTAGGGCTTTAGAGGCCGAGTTTGGCAAGGCGCCGCAAGTGCTCGATTACACCAACTGTTTGGGTCTGGAACTGGACTATGAAATCCCTCGACAAATCGGTGCGGATCGCCTGGCCAATGTGTTAGGCGCTTATGCCTTGGGACATCAAGAGGGTGTGGTAATCGATTTGGGTACCGCCACCACTTTCGACATCTTTGGCAATTATGGCTATTGGGGCGGGATAATCTGCCCTGGCATCCATACTGCGCTCCGTAGTTTGGCACAAAGCGCTGCCAAGCTTTCCGAAGTGGAGCTTAAATGGACCGACAGCGCCATTGGAAAAACCACCGATGATGCCCTGCGAATCGGCATGCTAATGGGCACCTTGGGGCAAGTGGAATACCTGCTACGCGCCATCATCAAGGAAAAATCCATGCGCAACCCTTCCGTAATTGCCACCGGTGGCCTGGCGCCTTTGTTGGGGGAGCGGTCCAAGGCCATTCGAACCATCGAATCGGATTTGACATTAATCGGTATCAATCACCTTCTGGTCGGGAAGGCCAGAAAACGAAAGCAGAAAAAATGAAAAGGATATTGGTCACCGGTGGAGCGGGTTTCTTGGGCTCCCAGCTCTGCGAAAAACTTGTCGAACAAGGCCACGATGTGGTGTGTCTGGATAATTTTTTCACCGGATCCAAGCGGAATGTCGATCATCTGCGAGGCCGGGGAAATTTCGAACTCATTCGCCATGATGTGACCATGCCGCTTTTCTTGGAAGTGGATCAGATATACAATCTCGCGTGCCCAGCCTCACCGATTCATTATCAATACAATCCAGTCAAGACCATCAAGACCAGCGTCATGGGCGCCATCAACATGCTGGGTCTTGCCAAGCGCGTCAAAGCCCGCATTCTGCAAGCTTCGACCAGCGAAGTGTACGGCGATCCCGAGCAACATCCGCAGCAGGAGGGTTACTGGGGCCATGTAAATCCTATCGGCCTGCGCTCCTGTTATGATGAAGGCAAGCGCGTGGCGGAAACTTTGTTTTTCGATTATCAAAGACAAAATCGCGTAGATATTCGCGTCATTCGAATCTTCAATACCTACGGGCCTAAAATGCATCCCCATGACGGCCGCGTTGTCTCAAACTTTATCGTCCAAGCCCTGCAAGGCCAAGACATTACCATCTACGGCGACGGACAGCAAACCCGCTCGTTCTGCTATGTTTCCGATCTCCTCGAAGGCATGGTACGGCTAATGGATCATCCCACCTTGGTCGGTCCTGTAAACGTCGGCAATCCAAATGAGTTCACCATTCGAGAACTGGCCGAGCAGGTTATTGAAATGACCGGCAGCAAAAGTAAAATCGTAAAACTGCCGCTTCCCAGTGATGATCCAAAGCAACGCCAGCCGGATATCACTCTGGCGAAGGAAAAATTAGGTTGGGAACCCAAGGTGGATTTGCGCGCCGGACTTAAAACCACCATCGCCTATTTCGACGCGTTGCTTAAGGCGGGTGAGGGTGGCATGGACAACTACTATAGGCAGCCGCAAGGTTAAAGCAGGGCTTGCTCAAAATTGAAATCAAGTTATCTGGATATTTTCGAATTCGATGATGCTGTCAGCAGAATTGATTTTATTTTAGTTCAGAAATGGCTCACTGAAACCTACTGGTCCCCAGGAATTGGGTTCGATGAGGTTAAACGCGGAGCCATCAATTCCACCATAGTTGTGGGTTGTTATCTAGGGTTGACCCAAGTAGGATACATGCGTTTAGTCAGCGACAAGACGCGTTTTGGATACATTATGGATGTGTATGTTTCCGAGAGCTTTCGGAAAAAAGGCATCGCCCAAAACATGGTTGAGTTTGCTATTAATAATCCAGAACTTAGTGATGTCTATATATATGTCAGTCCATTCCTATTGGATTCCGGAGAGCAGAGGTTTTTGAAACGTACCGTACTGCTTAAATCCTTGGAGCAGGCGTTCCAGAAATAGCGGCCATTCTATTCTGTGGCGGCTGGATTCAGTCAATAAAGAAACCCTTCTTGATCAATTTTTTCCCTAAATCAGAAAGCTTACCTTTGCCGATAAACTTAAGTAGGGTTGGTGAAATTCTGGCAAAGTCGTTGGGAAAACGGGACAATATTTCTGCCATGGCAATTGGGTCTTGGCCCTCCACAAGAATGGCTTCACTGAGATGAACACTTTGCTTGGATCCGGACCAGGCTTCAATTTCATGCGCCACATTTGCGGGTATTTCTTTTTTGGAGCAAGCCCGTAAGGTGGTCAGAATTTCTTCCGCCTTCCGGCCCCGGTGGATAGCGTCCTGGACGCTCGCACGCGTAATTCGATAACTGGTGCCGGCCATTACCGTCTCAGTAAAATCCGAGACATCAAGAGCTATACTGGGAGCAGATTCCAGAAGTGTAAGACTGAAATCGGCGCCCACTAAGGCAATGGGGCGGATTTCCTCAGTCAAGGTCCACGTTTGCGAAAGTCCAAACAACCACTTTCCTATTGAAGTTAAGGAAACGCCCACGTTACTTTGATCGTCATGAGAAATGGCAATGGCCCCAAGTGAGATAAGTCTAGCTAGGTACCTGATCAATAAATTGGTATAACTGGTCTTGGGATTTATATGCCATCTTGCCCAGTAACCTTGAAG
>JAYSRH010000559.1:0-17149 GCA_043721115.1 Fibrobacteria bacterium
TATCCAACGGTAAAGTGTCCGGTGATTGCCGCGCTCTGCAAATAAAGCGCGACAGCTTCATCATGATTCCCCTTGGCATCGGCGATGGCCCCTCGCAAATACAAATCTCGTGCGGCTAGGACCTTGCCTAGGTTTTCCCGATAGCTTTGCTCGGTGGAATCCCCTTCCTCGCCAGCCAGATCAGCGGGTTCATGCTTGCAGATATTCAATAAACTATCCAGGCGTCCAAACGGCGTGAAATCCTTACGCCTAGAAAACCCGGGATTGATATACATCACCCTTGGGCAATTGTCGGTATTGAGAGCTGCATTTCCGGCAAGAACCACTAAATCTTCATGTGAGGCGATGAAAAAGGAAGGCACCCTAAACCCGTCGGAAATTGACTCCTTGGCAAGCATGTCGCGTAGGTCCGAATTGTTTACCCGCTTCGAAAACCAATCAGAAGGATAATTCCTTTTTTCTTCGCTTCCCACCAAAGCCAACCCCGGCGATTCGGCACTGAAACTTCCCAGATATCCTTGCGCCTGCGGAAAAACTTGCAGAAAAGTATGGATGATGATCCGCAGGGAGTTCATGTCTAATTGATATAAGGGAAGCCATTGGCAGAAAAGCCCGCCTGGCCTCAGGCGAGCTTTGATCGATTGGAAATGTTCTAAGGTATACAAGGTGGCTGCACCGTCCCGGTAGGGATGGAAAAAATCAGCCAGGATCATATCGTATGAGTTCAGAGTCGCGCGGATATAGCGACGAGCGTCAGCGGCATAAATCTGGTACTTGCCGGTGAAGGGATAACGATTGTATGGGGAAAAGTTCGCGAACATTTGCATGACCAGTGGATCCAATTCCACGCCGTCGGCGGCAATGGTTTTGTAATCGACGACGGTACCATAGGTGATACCTGTACCCAGGCCGATGAAGAGCGTCCGTTCCGGATTTGGGTGGAGTAGTAATGGTAAATGGGTTTTCAATCGCTCCGTTGCTGGGGATTTGGTGCCGCCCATATTGAGCCGATTATCGACCTTCAACTGCCTTTCGCCTTCCTTGTCCTCGAGTACCGCCACTGAAGACATTGCGCCTTCTTGGTACTCCAGCAACCGGGATCCAGGTGGCAAAGTGATCAGGTTTGGTGGAAAGAAGAAGGCGGCTAGTAGGGGAATCAGAGCCGCCGAAATGGCAATGGCTGCTGTTTTGAAATGTCGGATAAATGCAAAATAACTTATGCCGATTACGATTAGAGTAGCCCGGATTCCCATCGTCGGCACTAACAGAATTCCAAACAGGAAGGGAGCAAGTGCACCGCCCAAGGTATTCACTGCAACTGCTCTGCCTAGACCGAGCGACCGTGCCTTGGCTTCCTGGGCCAGATGGCTAAATGTCGCGCCCATGAAAACGGTGGGAAGGAAAAAGAGAATGGAAGCCCCTGCCATTTCCCCGGTGAAATGGGCGAGCCGGTTTTGCCCGAGGATGCTCCAGAGGCCCGCATCCACGGGCCAGACAAAGGAAAGCAAGGCCACTCCGGTGAGACAGGTAAAACCTAAACCTGCGAGTAAAATCGGCAGGGTTTTTTCGAAATCGGCAGATGAGAAAAACCGCTTATAGGCGAAAGCGCCCAAGGCGGTACCCAGCAAATAGACCATGAGCAACAGGGAGTAAGTGTAAACAGAGTCCTCGAAATATTGGGAGAGCGCACGTGTTACCACTACTTCGTAACCTATTCCAAGCAAGCCGGTGAAAAATAGGGATGCAACCACCGGTTCGAAAGCAAAGCGTGCCAAGGTCAGCCTGGTTAATGTCGGGGAGGGCTTGTAATGGGTTACGGGTTCGTCGATGGGTTTGAGCCGTCGCGCCACGAGGAATACGGACAAAGCACAGGTAATCGCCATGCCGACGAAGATCAGGATGGAGGCACGAAAACCTAAACGGGGCGAGATTAGGAAAACAGCGATGAAAATACCGAGCACGGCGCCCAAGGTATTGACAGCATACAATCCGGGAATGGATCGAAAGCCCTTGATCAAGGTCGCGGTTGCAATCGTCCTTTCCATTGCGGGTAAGGTGGCACCCATGCAAAAGGTGGCGGGGAGCAAGGTCAGAAAAGGAACTAGAAAGCAAATCGTCCAGCGCCAAAGGTCCGACGAATCCAGGCCGGTTGCTCGGAATATCATCTGGTTTGCGAATGGAATAGAGAACAATGAAAGTGCGCCCCAAATGGCGATGCAGCCTTCCATTGCCGCATACCAATACCCCGGATTTTTGCTTTTCAAAATGGGTTTGTCCAGCAGCCAAGCTCCCAGAGTCAGGCCCCCGAAGAAAGCCGAAATCACGGCCAATACGCTTCCCAACTCATGCCCAATGCCGATGGAGAAAATCCTCGTCCACATTAGTTGGAGGCCCAGCGCGGCGCATCCGGAAAGAAAGAAAACCAGATGTAATATGATTAAGGCCATGGGACGGGATTAAAAGAATAAACCCCTGAGGGATTTCCGTCAGGGGTTTTTCATGGAGCCTTTTCTTTGAAGACTAATGGATAGACGCTATGTGCACCCTAAGTGGGCGAAACCAGGTATCTATGGACCACCGGTGCCGCTTTGCCAACCTTAACGCTCAGGAAATAAACTCCCGGGTTCAAGGTTGACTTTTCAAAGTGGATTGTTTCGATACCTTTGCCGGTCTTGGTCGCTATCAGGCGGCCGCTGACATCCGTCAACCGGGCGAGGTAAGCCTTACCCGACATGTTTTGAAATCCCACAACGTTTTCGAAGTTTATGGAAACGCTGCCGGAGCATCCAGCATCGCAGATTTTCCCGGTCAAGCGAGTCTTATCGTCCACAACTGGCACGCCAACGCAATCGGAAGTGCCACAGACGGTGGAGTCGTACCCAGCTAAGAAGAATAATGATTGGGCAAGAAACCGCACCAAGTCCCCAGAGCCACCATCAAAACTGCTACCCTCAGTCAACTCGGATTTACCATGTCCGGCCGGTATATACATCGCTTTGCCGGCTCCGACTTTAACCATCCAAGCATAGGGATTGCCTCCCACGTACTTGAATTGATTTCCGAGATCGTCCACGCTGATGGCGATTGGATCGTACCGCATAAAACAAGTGGTTAAAGGCCCGTAGGTGGGATCGTTCAATAGGTCTCGACCAAAGCGGTACCATTCGTTTAGCATTAACCGAATTGGCACCGTCGCTCGGATTTCCTTCCCAGTGGCATCACGTCCCATTGGAACGTCTTTCGTGGTGGTCGTCCTGATCAGGCTGTCGTTAACGACATGCTTCGCTTCGACCTCATTCACATAAACCGGTTGGGGGGTTTGGGGGCCGTGGGCATTGTAGTCAACGGGATGCAAATTATTGGTGTAAAAGGTCCAACCGGCTCCACCATCCCCTGACCCATGTAAACCAAATACGCTACGACCATTGGTTTTCACGGCCGTCTCGAACGCCGTGGCCATAGCCACACTAGTGGTTTTTAGGTTATTTAGTCCACTGATATTGTTATCGAAAATGATTTCAGCCGAGTTAAAATCGGCCAAGGTAGGAAGAATTGTCGGCAAACCGTTACTGGCTCCGTTACCGGGCCCAATGAACTTTTTGATGGTGAAGGCCTTTACTGCTCCAACGCCATAATCAGTTGCAACCTTTTCAAGGGTTGCGTCCCAGGCCACCTTTCCCTCGGCATGATCGTGGCCCAAAGTGAAGTTGAGCTCGACAACGGTTTTCAGCTTCGATGTGAATTTATAGTACTTCCCGCCAATAATCCTGGCATGAACACGAGCCGCCGGGTTCCGATTAACAGCCGCAATTGATTGACTTACCAGAACCAACCCAGCCAAGAGAAACAATTTCTTAAAACCCATAATTATTCTCCCCAAAAATTTTTTGAAGCCTACCACCTAACCTACCCCTAATTTGGGTCGGTCGCACTACGTAAAGAACAGAGTCTCGGCAAAAAGCGTTTCCCTTTGGAAAACAGTTGAACCAGGTACTATATGCCTGTTAAATGGCCCATTGAATGCGGGTTAACCAGTACCAGTCCTTCGGGGTATTCGTGACTGGTATGTACTCCGGACGGGCATACTTGTCCTTTAGCCGCATGTGATCATTTGCCACTTGGAGATTGATGGACAGGAAGGAAGTCAAATTCCGGGAAGCGTGTAACGACCACTTGAGGTTGTCACGCTGGTATTGCTTATAGCGGAAATTTACATCCGGGGCCAAATCCAGAACATCAAAGGTGCTATAAATACTTTGGATATTAGGGTTATTTAGGTATTCTGTCTCGAAAGTAAGGTGGTCCAGCAATCCGAAAGTGGGGATGCTCGCTCCCACCAATACGGGCATGCGCTGACTGTATTTTGTGTAGAAAATGGGGTAGTTCTTGAGTCCCAATAACGCGATTTCGCCATAGAGTTCAAAGGCGCCGACTTTCTCTCGATCCAGCCCGAGAAGGCCATTGAAATCGAGAGTCGCATGTGTCATTAGCATCACCGCTCGGTTATCGAAACTAAGACTCTTCTCTTGGGCGCCTACATTGTTGGAATCCTGGAAAAACACATCAGCAGCGGCGCCGTCGGCGCCAGCTTGAGCCTTAATATCTTCCTTGAGCATGGTCCTGCGTTGGGCTGGTCGCGCTGGGGCCGAACCGGTTGCTGCCGTTCCCGGGATATAGAAGTTTTCATAGTAAGCGTATTTCCGTGTCAATTCTTTCCGGATTTTGGTATTCGGAGTCAAATACCGGTGCAAGGCGACACCTCCACCCAAGGTGAAGGCCGAAGTTGGCTTCCAGGTGGCCACATAAGCCGGCGTCACATCATAGATGGGCGCATTAAAATACTCTCCGAAAAGGCCGATATCCTGGGTAAAAGTTTCAGATTCTCGACTAAGTTTGAGGCCCACAGCACTGTAACTCGCGCTATTCATCCAGCTCCAACCTCCGGTGAATATTACGGTCGGATACGCTTCGGTACGGAACAGGTACTCACCTAAATTACGGGACGATTGATTGTATTTATAAGGGAAATACCCGAGTGTGAGATTCCAGGTCTCCGTCGGGGAGTATTTCATATAGGCATTGGATATCCCAGGGCCAAACTTGATAACCTTGGCTTCCGGTTCGCCCGTAGCCTGCTCGAAAGCTTTCCAGAAAATGCCACCCACACCCACCGAAACGAAGTTGTGCTCATCCATTTGCTGGCTGACATTGATATCGACATAGGTGCGATTGAGCGCAAGCCCGGAAGGATCAAAGGCGGTATCGTTTAATGAGACAGACAAGTCCTTTCCATGCTCTAGCCTACCCAAATCAATGGCTGTGAACAGGTTGACCTTTCGGTCTGGATTCGCTGTGACGAGGGAAATCAGGCATAGGGCCGCGGCAGGAAATTTCATCGATCTGCTCTTTCCTTAGTTGTGATAAGAGACACGTAAGAGGAAGTAATAGTCCTTTGTCAATCGGGTCATTGGTTCCCCCGAGACATACTCTCCATTGTAGATGGCTAGTCGCTGATGATCACTAGCGATGCGAGCCTCGAGATCGAGCCACTTGCCAAAGCCCCGTTTCAGGAACACGCTCCAACGCCAGTCATCTCGGTTGAAGGGCATCAGATCCTTATCACTTGGGATGATTTTGGGAAGCGGTGAGGATTTGCTTTCGCTGGCATCGGAGATAAAATACTTGCGATCCAAATAGGGATTCTTCCAATATTCGAGTTCGACATTAAAGACATCCAATACGGGTCCTGTTGGAATGTCGATGCCAAACATGACAGGCATGCGCTCACTCATCTTTTTGTAATAAAGTGAGTCATTCTTTAAGCCTAGCAGAGCGCCTTCTGCATATACAATTGGCGCGAGCTTGGGGTTCATCCCCAAGAGACCGGCGAAGTCGAGGCGCCCGCGGAGCATGAGTTTGGTGGCCTTGGTGGTCAACCCTTGGGAGGCAAGATATGCGGAATCCGCAGGCGGAAGTTTTTTTACCATTTGCTTTCCAAACATCCAGAATCGATCTAAGGCTACACCCGCTTGCAGTTCCGCATATTCTGGACCAGCAGCCGCAAGAAACACCGGTGTTACGTCATTCACGGGAATACGGTACTGCTCGGCATAGAGCAAGCCTTTTGCTCGAAAAAGAGGTAAATCAATTCCATACTCCCCACCCAATACACGGTTGCAGGCGTACTGGAGTCTATCTTTTCCCTGCGCACTTTCCAGAATGGTCGGATAAGCCGTGGAACGCAGTAGGTATTCGCCTAGGTCCTTACTGTCTGGATTGTATTTGAAATCGTAAATGCCGAATTTAGCTCGGTTCATCCCAGAATTGAAATTCATCCAACCACGCATATCCGCATCGAACTTGATTCCAGCCACGTGGAACAACTTGAGATCGTGCAGCTTCTGCCGCCAGAACAGCCACAGAAAGTCGGCGTCCATCGTCCATTTATCGTTGATTTGGTAGGAGGCTTTCCATGTGGCCCCGAGGAAATTCTGGAGTTCGCCATTGCCGGATGTGTCTTCCAATTGGAAACGGCCATTGTCTACGAATCCGCCGACCCTCCAATCCAAGGAATCCGGATTCGAAGCGAAGGTGCTAGTGATCAATGTCAATCCCATGAGCAATCCGAACCGTCCCATGCGCAAATGTCCGTCCTTCCACCTGTCACCCTGACGCTTTGATTCGTCCCCGCCAAAGTGTTGTAAAGAGAATTTCATTTACCCCATTTCCGGATATCCACACCCGGCATAAAGCGATCGAAAAAGGTATTGAAAACCAATTCCAGCTGCAGGAGAATATAATTCCGACTTTAAAAAAATGTAGTGGCACCTTTCAAAATGACGGAGGCTTAATCTGCATCTGTATTTCTGATGATTCTGATTAATTTGTCATAGCCGGAGCAACTAAAATCTTAACAAAAAGGATTATCGCAATCGTTCGTTCTGTCTTTTTGCATTTTAGTCGTTTCAAAAGAGCCGCGGCCAATACAATTTTAAGCAGCTACTCGTTGTTCAAATATGAAAAGGAACTCCGGCAGCTATTTGCATTCTTTATTTTTTTGGCGCTACACAGCGAAACCCTTGGTCTTCATTTTGAACACCGGCTACTCTGTTCCAGTTTCTGCTGAATGATTGCTCAAATTCCGTTGAACTATACTTTTCACCCCTTGAAACTCTGTAAAGCCCAGTAGAAGGACCGGTTGGATTCCATTTGGGACTCGATTTGTAGTAGTTCTCATCATACCAATCGTTAGTCCATTCCAAAACATTGCCGATCATATCAAATAGTTGCCAACTGTTAGGTAGCTTTTGGCCAACTTGATGTGCTACTTGGCCAGAATTGTCTCCGGTCCAATAATAAGCGCCATCCCAACTTTCGCCCCAGTAAAAAGTTGTTGTAGTACCTGCACGGCATGCCTTTTCCCACTCCGCTTCAGTTGGTAGGCGGTACCCATTTTTGGCATAATCAATAAAAAGTCCCGACATGTCTGAAACACCTTTTCCAGGTATTCCAGACCGACTTGAATATTTATAAACGGTGTCTAAACCATCCCTTTTGCTGCGTGCATTGGCATACAAAACGGCATCAAACCAAGTTACGGAATCAACAGGGTTATTATTGTTTATAAAGGTGGAAGGAAGTACACCCATTAGAGCTGAAAAATCACCTTGTGTGACCTCATAGGTATCTATGAAAAAATCATCCGTGCAAATGTAATGATTTGGTTGATTGCTAGCAAAATAGGAATCAGAGCCCATCCAATTACAATTCCCGCTATTACCAGTTAAACTTCCATCTATACCAACCATCCCTCCCGGGATCACAACTTTAACTGCCTTTGTACCTGTTGTTCCCCAATTGCCAACGGCATCCACTTGCTGCACATACAGCGTGTGAGTCCCTCCGCTCAAATCAGTGCTGGGAGTAAAGGATTTAGCGGCAGTAACAATAAAATTCGCACTATCAAATTTATAGCGAAAGGTTCCAGTTTCCCCAGGGCTGCCGGAAGCCCAGTTCCAGGTGGGTCTTCGTAAGGTTGTCGCAGTTGATGCATTCACAGTGACAACTGGCGCAATGGGCCCAGTTTTATCCACAATAATTTCCATGCAAGCTTCCGTTCCCCAACCGATTAAATCCTGTTCCTGTACACACAGGTTTCTGGAACCATCGGTTAAATCGGTTGGTGCATAATTAAGGAGAGAAGATCCCACGTTCGGGTAAGCCCCTCCAACCATTTTAAACCTAAAAGTTCCGTTACCACCACCCCCGGCTACCCAAGACCATTGCGGTGCATTGGTTGGCGAGGCATTGATGGAAAGATTTGGTGCCAGTGGCGCGCTGCCCTTGATTTGAATACTGCGGCTGGCAACGTTAGACCAGTTTCCAGTCGCGTCCCTTTCAGACACGGTAAGCGTATATGTGCCATCGGACAAATTGGATCCCGGAAAGGACGTGGCAGTGGTAGTGATTGGAGCGGCACCCCCTAATTGATATGTAAAGGTTCCATTGCCCCCACCACCGCTGGCCCAGGTCCAGGTGGGTGCGCGATTCCTGGTGGGCGAAGCGGTAGTTGAAACGTCGACAAAAGTCGGAACGAGTGGTGCCATGCTGTCTCGAATGATTGTCAGCACAGCATCCCCTGAATTGCCAAGCACGTCGGTAGCCGTAACAGTAACGACTGTGGCCTTTCCTTCCGTGAGTGGAATACTGACGATGGACCATTTCCCGCCGGTAGCCAGCGACGCATTTCCTGTACCGCTGGTGCCACCGACTACGGAATACGCATAGGTGACCTTGGTAATGGCGTTTGGTCCACCTGAACTACCGGACATTGCCGATGTGGCAGCGGACATGGTATGGGTGCCGGATTCCAAAGGCAAAACAATATTTACGGAAGGTTTCGTCAAGTTATAAGTGATTGGAAGGTTTGAACTCGGGGACCAGTTTCCTGCTGCATCGCGTTCTTGAACATACAGGGTATAGGTATTGACCGAAGTGGCTCCGGAGTCACTGAATTCCAGTAGTTTGGTTTCCGCATCCGTGGCGGTAGGATCTGCGCCTAAATGAGACCGGAAAGTACCAGACCCACCATTGCCTCCGGAAATCCAGCTCCACTTTGGAATTAAGTTCGTGGGGGATGCCCCTGTCAGCTTTGGCGCTGCGGGTGGATCAAAGTCGAGAGTAACAGCAACGCTACCTAGGGGCGACCAGTTTCCCGTGGAGTCTTTTTCCCGCACATACACAGTATGTGTTCCCGCGGACATATCCGATGTGGATTGGTAGGACAATCCGGATGTTTCAGTGGCGCCGATAGCAAAATCGAAATTGTCCACCTTATATTGAAATGCTCCAATTCCTCCGCCGGTTCCGGTCCAGCTCCAGGTGGGTCTCGGCAATTTACTGAGAGCCGGAGTGCTAACAGTGACAGTCGGTGCCGAGGGCGGCGTTACATCAATGCGTATGGTGAGTCGACCTGAAGCGGACCAGTTTCCGGCAAAGTCCCGTTCTTGCACGAACAACGTATGCAACCCTTCCGACAAGGCAAGGACAGGTTTATAGAGCGTATCCGTTATTTCAATGGCTGATGAAAAGTTTTCAATATCTAAAGCTGTTCGATACGTGCCATTACCCCCGGAGCCACCGGTGGCCCAAGTCCAAGTGGGCTGTTTTGAGGGAATAAAACTTGGGCCGTGAACCAAGGGCTTATTCGGTGCCAGAGAATCCAGGATAACGGTATTTGAAGCGGAAAATGGAGTGCCGAAAGCATCTTTTACGGTTCGCTTGATGGTGTTGACACCTTCGATAAGCTTGGCAGTGGTTAGCGAGTCTTGCGCCACGTCATTGACCTTCCAGACAACATTGATATTGGAAACTCGGGAATAGCTATTGTTGGCGGGTGAGACGATATTCACCACCAAGCCTTTAACGGCGGTCACATTTTTCGTCATGATCGTTTCATTGCCTTCCGTGTCTTTGACATAGAACCGGATGGCGTACACTTTTTCCTGATCGAACCTATAGGATACCGATTTCACGGTTGCACTTGAGGAGTCCCAAACTGCATTTCCATCGAGATCCCATTTGAATTGGACAATAAGGCCGTATTCTTGTGGAGCTACTACGGGTAGGAAGGAAAGCGTTTGTCCAAGGGCAATAACCGTATCCGGCCCAATATTCATTTGCGGTGCATCACGCTTGATGGTTACATCGACGCTGTCCTTTTTGGTGCTGTCAGCAAGACTTGTGGCATACACCTTGATGTTTCCAGGCGAAACCGGGCTCACCTTGCCTAAGGGGTCCACAACGGCAATAGTTGGATTTGCTGAACGCCACACCACATTTGCAGAAGCTGTGGAAGGGAAAACCTGGGCAGAAATATTTTGACTGGCCCCGCCGGTAAAGAGCTTAAGGGAACGCGGTGATATTCTTACACTGTCAACCACTTGAATGGACGATACGCGAACAATTAAAGTGTCCATTTTGGTTGGATTTTCCTTAGACTTGGCTATGATAAACGCCGAGCCTTCAACTAATCCGGTAATGCGTCCATTCTTTAGGGCAATTTTGGTTGGATCGCTTACAATAAAATCTACGCTGGGGTTTGACTTCGGCGGCAAAACGTCGACGATAAGACTTTCCGCTGAACCTCGGACAAAGATTTCCGTGGATTCCTTTGCGAAGTGGACACTTTCCACCAAAATGGGATTGGATACAACCACAATTGCCGAATCGTAAATCGAAGATTTGACTGTGGAAAGCGCACGCAAAATGGTTGTCCCACTTTTTAGACCAAGGACTGCTCCATCGGAAGCTACCGTTGCCACGGTAACATCATCGGTACGCCAGATTACCTGGTCGTTTGCACTGGTTGGATAGGCTTGAATAGTAAGCAGGCCTGGCGCGCCTCCTGCGGCTACGTACAGAGTATCTGCAGAAAGAATCAATCGTTCGGGGATTTTTACGTTTACATCAACGGTGAACTTAATCGAGATGTTTTTGCTGGAATCGGTGTTTAATGCGACGACTACGTTTGCAGAACCAGGCTTCAAACCATGGATGTATTCAGGCCCAACCCGTATCAGCTCGGAATTGGAAGTGGTCCAACGCAAGGATTTATCAGACAAGGTGCTTGGATTCACTGTGATGACCGGCAAGGGAATGGAATCGCCCTCAATGATCTTGAATTCCAGCCCACTCGCAGTCAATTTGGTTCCTGGTACGACTAGGATAGTTGTCACTTCTGTTGTATTCGTTTTACCGTCGAAGCGCTTTTCGATTTTATAAACAACCACGCCGTCCTTAATTCCGATAATATCGATCAGCGCCATGCCGCCATCCCAATTCCTTACCAGCAGATTCTCAATTTCTGCATGCTTGTCCACTTTCCCCTTATAAATTGTGTCCAGCAATTCTCCGTCTCGATCTTTAAAGACAATGATGACTGAGTCGTACTTGGCAAGTTCATCGTATAAGGTGGTGAAGGACGCCGCTTGTGTGGTTCCGCCGCTTTGCGTCAACTGGCAAGCCCAGAAGGTCAAAACAGAAGCCATAAGAAAAAGAGAAAACCTCTTAAACACCGATGCCGAATTGCTTTTTATTTTTTCAGTACTCATTTTGCCGCTTTACTTTCCATATCAAACTTGATTGGCTAAAAGCTAACAATCCCACGGAAAGTCATGGTGATGGGCGTCACATGGGGCTTAAAATCAATGAATATCTAAACTTTCCACACTAAAAGATCCTGCAGTACAGCTCAATCGCAATACGGCAATTCCTCTGTCCAGGATTTTGTAAACTGGAAACTTAGCTATCCTGGGGATAGGTGGCAAGACAACCTGACTTTCGCGATTAAACACGAAGGCGTAAATTTTGAGATATTAGCAGCACTTTTCCAGAAGCTGCCAAATTTGGAGCTCATCGATTGGGTGAAATCAGCTCCTAATATGAACAAGGCGCCATGACCGTATCAGAGAACACAGGGTCATTCTATCGTTTCCCGGATTTGACCGCGCAGGCCGAGGCGCTTTTCGGATTTATTGAAGATACGATCAGTCAGGAATTAGTAGCTGAATTGGATTTTTTAGCTGTATTCGATGCAGCAAAATCCAAAATTAGGAATGTAGTGGAAATCGAGATTTTCCAAGCTAACAATCCCACGGAAAGTCATGGTGATGGGCGTCACATGGGGTTTAAAATCAATGAATATCTAAACTTTCCACACTAAATGACCCTGCAGTACAGCTCAATCGCAACACGGCAATTCCTCCGTCCAGGATAACCGCTTCCTTAAAAGAATCGGTCCAGTCCACGGAGGGTGGCAATGTGATTTCCTTCAATGAAGGTTGCCCCACATAGCCTATGGTTAATGTGCCGCCCGCGCCCTTATAGTGGAAGCTGAATACGTACTTGGTGCCGAAGCCTACGGAAACCTTATAGTCCGTCCAGGCTCCAGCGGCATAGGTAACGCCGGTGGAACCGATAGAGGTGTCCAAATCAAAATGTGTAATACCATAATTTCCAAGGTAAGCCTCGGCAGCCAAGATTCCCGGTAAGACACTCGGTTTATATGCATTGCTGTCGGCCAAGGTCGATAGTACTTCGTTTTGGTAGCGTGCAAAATCATTATCGATTCCTGGCACATCGAGAAAATCGAAGGTGATATCGGAAGCGGGTTGCACCAGAAGTTTGGGTGACACCTTGACCAGATTCGCGGATTTCCAAAGCTGGTGATCGAATAAATAGGCAATGGGAGCAAGGTCGCCGTAAGCGAGGACACCCCGATTGGCGTATAAAAACGCACTGATGTTTTCCCCCATGAGGGTGGTCGGTATGGATGACAGTCTGAGCGTATCAGTAGCACCGCCAAACGAGGAGGTGCGGCCCCATTGGACAAATCGGCATTTCTTGGCTACCAAATAATTGGCGACTGTATCGAAAGAGCTGAGCGTGTAGGAATAGATTCCCGCTACAACCATTTTTTCCGCAATGGAAGGGTCGGTGAGATAGGCTTGAGCCACAGTAGTCAACGGTCCTCCAACCACTACTATTAGTGGTTTATCAAAAGTGGCCTTCCTGGCTTCGGCTACAATTAAATCACTGCCCACACTGGCCACAGGCACAATGTCTTCGATTCGGCCTGAGGGGGGCAAGGCCAGCGGCGATGCGGCACCCGGCACCAGATCCACCAAATTGGCTAATCCTGCCATACGTGCCTTGTGCATGTCTTTTCGGCCACGAAGTATTTCTTGATCGATTGACGTGTTCAAACCGCCACTCATGTCTTTAGTGACGATGTTGCCTCGCAGGTTCAGCGCACCTAAACTCGCCTTGGTCCACGCGTATTCAGCCTCTATGCCATTGCTCCAGAGTTCATTGTCCAGAATAAATGGGTTGCCGGACTCCATGCCCTCAATGGTTAATTGAGTGCTGTCGGAATGGAATATCAGTTTGGCTTCTTTAGCCAGGACCACAGTGGGAATACGCGTAGTCGACCCGGAAGTAACAATTAAACCTGCGAGCACGGCCTCGCGCCGGAAGGGCTGCAGACTGCTACACCGGATTGTATAGGTTCCGGCAGGCAAGTTCCCGATTATAAATGTACCGGATGGATCTGCCTTGACCAATCTTTCCATCCCGTACACCTGAATGAAGCGCGAGGATTGCGCATCGCTATCGGGTGCAAAAACACCCATGATTCCACCGCGTGGCTTAAGCGTGTCGAGCGGCAATTCCAGTCTTGTGCCGGTTGTGGGTAACACAAAATCCCGTATTAGCCCGCCAGACTCTGTGCCCGCCAATTCCACGCGGTAGGAGCCTGCAGGCAGGCGCAGAAAATTATATCTGCCACGAGAATCGGTTATGGTTTCACGGCCTTGTTTTTCTCCATCGAGTGGGGAAATGGGGTCCGCGAGAAAGTCTGTGTTCCTTAAAATAACGTGTGCGCCAATGACAGGGCTATTATCTGGATTAACCGCTCTGCCGGTCACTTCCAGTAGGGATTCCGTTTCGGTTCCTCCACCTTTACCGCCCAGTAGATTGCAGGCGCTCAGCATCCATCCGGATCCTAGTAGCATTGCGGTTACTAGAGAAAAGGCTGCAACGGCCCGCAAGCGACTGCTCATGGCGTTTTTTTGGCAACCGGCTTTTTACCCCCACTGGGAACCAGTTTGAGTGGGCCTGGGGTTCGCACAGGCAAAACCGTTACTGGAAAAACATGAAAATTCATTTGATAAACCCTGTCCACATCGTCTGAATTCCTAGCCAGTTCCATAAGGCGCTTACGAAAATTTCGCAGCTCCTCAATCATTGCAGCATAGGTTGCGCTCGAAACGCTTAATGTCAATGTAGAGAAATTACGGCTTCCTGTAGGCAGTTTTTCCAGTGCCTGCTTGGCCAAGTCCATGGACTGGACCTGGAAGGAATCGATCAAGGTCCGACTGATTTCATCCCCGGCGGTCAAGAGCGCGTCTGTCCTTTCAAAAACCCCGTCCGGACCTTTTCGGATGAGGCCCAGATTCAAGAGCAGCTCAATGGATTTTCTGGCTTCTGGTACGGAAATGGGAGGTTGAATCATTGCTGCCAAGACTTTGAAATCGCCTCGGAAAGGTCTCAGGGCGATCAATTCCCGCACAGCCGTATTGTGCCATTTCTCAAAATATTCCCATTGATGGGCTTCCACTTTTTTGATTTGGGACCCGCGCATGGCCATCAATCGGTCGAGGTATTCCTTTTTTTCACCACCTGAATTGGATTTGTTGAACAGCACCAGGATTTCAAAATACTCCTTTTCGTTACGCTTCAAATTAAAGAGTTCTGAAAATTTAAGGACGAGTTTCAGGGAGATGTCCCTGTCCCCGGCCAACACATTGGAAAAGAATCCCGGTGAGGCGAATCCAACTTTTGCAGCGATATAGCGATACGAAAACTTGGCGTTTTCCTTTCGCCGTTCCGCATACGCGGCTTTGAGGTAGAGGCGATAATCCGTGTATTCAAAAATATTTGCCACAGGGCTCCTAGGCTACCTCCAAGTTACCGCTTGGCCATAGCGCAATCAATGCTAATATAGCTGGTTCAGGAATAAATTCGTTTACCACAGGTGAACGGATTTCCTTTGGAATTAAGGCGGAATTTGAGTTGGGATGGTCCTTACTTCGCCATCAGCTTGGAATCGGCAAAAATAGACACCGGTTTCAATATGCCTGCCTCGGCCACCTCGACCATCATAGGGAAACGCATGGCTACCAGCCTCCAAGTGGCCTTGGAACAGGGTTCTACACGTTTGGCCGCGCGCATCCAGAATCTGCACCCGCACCGTTGCCGCCTTGGATAATTCTATACGCATGATGACAATACTACGCCCTCCCCCCGCCGATTTGAGGGAAAAGCCTACTACCGGTCCGGCTAACAACCGGGTTACAGGCGCGCCAGCCCATTCCAATTTCTTGAATGCGCTCCACGGGGATTCCAAACCTTGAGAATTCAGAAACTTGACTCGGACCCAAATGGTGGCACTGCCTCCAGAAAGCGTTGCTAAGCAAGATTGAGTTTTTAGCGAGTCCCTGCGCAAGAGCAGCTCGGAGGCAGAACTGTCCCGGAAGAATTCTACCACGGACCAAGTCCCGGTCGAATTTGTTCTCAATTCCTGGCCAGTGGCTACTTCCCACCGAAGTGGAATCAAAGTAGAAAGCTGGCTACCTTCGGAATTTATTATCAATGGCTGAGCCGGGCCGACCACCAACGGTTTAGGAGGTAACGAATCGGTTACTACTACCTGCGGATCTTGGCATTCAATCCCATTATGGCTAGCTCTCCAATAGGCGCGGCCGAGGGCATTTAGCGCGGTACACGCAAACTTTCCATCAGCGGGGGCGAATCCGGACTCCGTCGCCAGCCGTGTAAGCGGTGCCGGGCCGCTAGAAAACAATGCGAACTGTTCATCGACACCAATCGATTTGTAATGGAACCAGCGGCCAATGGTTGCGTTCGTTTGGAAACAGTCCACTAGACGAAGCATTCGTTCAGCCGCCTGATCCGCATCCAACCCTTGTTCAATATTTCCAAATTCCGTAACCCAGATGGACGCGGAGCCATACGATTTGGAAGGTATCCCTTTGGAGGCCAGTAGCGCACCGATGCCATTTACCGTGGTATCAACAATAGAGTGTAAGGCGGCTGAATCGAGAAAGGGAGCGCGGTCATCGTAAGGGTAAACATGCAATGTTACGATTTCCGGTCTGGCTGCACTGGCATCCAATACTTGCTGGAGATATTCCCGGCTAGATAACGAAAGGGTCCGGGACAGAACCGTATTCTTAACATCGGATACCAGACTTGAGAATACTCCGAGACTGACAAGGGTGGTGTAAAGATTGGCCGCCTGCAATTCTGTTTTGATCTTGGCCTCAAGCTCCTCTCCGAATCGGGCCTTTAAATCCTGACTGGTTTCAGGCAGAAAGATGGCACCCATGGCAACGACAGCTCCAGGATCTTCCACCTTGATAACCCTTTGGTACTGAGTGAAAATGGCGGCGTATTCCGCAGGCAAAATAGCCGGGAACAAATTGGGTTCATTGCCGATTTCCCAAACCGTGCCCGTAATCGCTGGGTTACGGGCCTTTTCGCGCCGTATCGTCTCCACAATTTGCAGGCTTTCGGCATGGATAAGCGCCACGGCATTGGGGGCATACCATTTGAATACAGGCTTCTTGCCGCGTCCCCAAGAAGGGAGCACGTACCAGGAGGCCAAGTCCTTGGTGTATTGACTGAGCTTGGACTGAAACTGAGCATTCGTCTCACCCAATGAATCATTGCGCACGTTGAGCTTGGCCACCTCACGCACAATACTGAATCCCGCAGCGGGATCGTAGGCAGGATGAACAGAGGAAAAAAGGGAACCGGTTTCCGCGCTATAATTGCCTTCTAGCGTGTAATAGGTCAGCCCGAACTTGGCCGCAAAGGCAGCACCCCCCGTCCCGACCAATCCGAAGCGCGCATCTGCAGAACTTGCAGCCGATGTGTTGTGCCATGTGACACTACTAAACATTAAGGCGGAGAGGGTAAGAATTCGTGAAATGGAAAAAGGAGCCATGCCAGAAGTTTACAGGGTGGCCTATAATTTTAGCCAAATAAAAAATGGTGTGAAGGGCTTAGA
>JAYSRH010000560.1:0-2380 GCA_043721115.1 Fibrobacteria bacterium
TGTGCCGACCTTGACTGATTGATTGGTAGGCTGGGTAGAAATAGTAGCTGGAGAAATAACCGTGGAAGTTAAGGTTGTTAAGGAACCAGCAGTAGCATAAGGCTTCTCTCCTCCTTGGGTATCAATGGCTTGGATGTTGAAATTGTAGACGATGCCGGACGTCAATCCGGTAATGGTGAATGTCCCTTGATTTCCAGCTGCATTTTTAACTGTGCAATTGTTCTTCGCCACGGCTGGGGCAGGATCATAACAGAGCGTCCGGGTGCCGTAATCATATTTGTCTTTTGAATAAGTGATGACAGCGGTGGTAGCGGTCACGCTGGTGACGGTAACTGTTAGGCTGGCTGCTGAGACTGCATCGGGACGGGCGACTACGTTATTACGTGTTATGCAGAGGAAAGCGATCAGAATTGCCATGGCCGTTGATATAATTTTTCTGTTCATTTTTGACTCCATTTAATTGATGGTTTTACCATTGAACGCCGGCTTGGAATACGAAGTACCCTGACATTAAAACCATCATGTAACCCATGATTTTTTTGATGTAGACCATCCACATGCCGGAACTTGGAAGTCGGGTGAGAAAGGAGGAGAAGGTGCCAATCATAATCAGAATGGAACCCATTCCCAGCGCAAAAACAAAAAGGAGTAGAGGGCCCATGATTACATTGTGGGTAGCGCCTACCCATGCGAGTATCACAGCTAGAGGTGGTGCTGTGCAGGGTGAGGCCACAAGTCCGAACGTCAAGCCATAGATAAAATTTGAAAACAATCCTTGCTTATGCTGGCCGTTGCCACCCATAGTGAGTCGCGCGAAATTGATTTGGAAAACGTCGAGCATATTGAGTGCTAGGGCCATGACAACTGCGGCCACACCTAGGAGCACCCATGAATTGGAACTTAGGGAACCAAATAGGGAGCCGGTGAAAGCCGCCACCATTCCCAGGGCTGCGTACGTTGTGGCAATTCCTCCAACGTAAAACAAGGTGAGTAGGAACCCACGAAATTTCGATTCTGCATTTCGAGTACCCAGAATACTTATCGTAACGGGAATCAATGGGTAAATACATGGGGTAAAGCTGGAACCAACCCCTGCGAGGAAGCACAACACTATTGCCCCAAGGGACCCGGTTGACAGTGCTGTGGTTAAATTTTGACTGCTAATCATGTCCCCGCCTTCTTTTTGGTCTTTTTCGTTTTAACATCGTGGGTATGTGATACTTTGTTAGAACCTTCCTGAGCCTTTGAGGCCAAGGCTAATTCTTCCAGCCGGGCGTTTTCTTTCTCTTTTTCCTTGTCTTTCTCCATTATCTTGGCCCTATCGGTTTCCGCTACTTGTTCCGCTAGGGCCTGATCCGTAGCCACGGTCAGCTGTTTTTCTTGATCGGGATCGTATCCCGGCATCGCGGTTTTCAAATTTCCGTGGCCGTCAAAAACATATAGAGAAGGAATGCCCGTGAAGCCAAAGGATTTACTGAGGGAATTTTCTTTATCGAGTAAAACCAAGTAGTTGATGCCAAGTTTTTTCGCAGCCTTGCCGATTTTTTCGGAAGAGCCTTTGTCAACACTGATACCGACAACAACAAGTCCCTGGTCCTTGTATTTGCTGCTCAACTCGGCAAGCTTGGGAATGGTTTCCTTACAGGTATTGCACCATGTGGCCCAAAAATCCACCACACATACCTTCCCATTTAATTCGGAACTGCTCCAAGCCTTTCCATCGACATCCTGCAAATTGAATTCAGGCAGTCTGGTGAACTTGGCGGCATGTACTTGAAATGAAGCGGCCATGCAAAATAGCGCGGCGGTTTTAAAGAGCGTATGTGGCATCGAAATTTTCATATTGGTTCTCCTTTATAAATTGAAAGACAGTCCAAACATAAACACGCCCTGCAAATATGCATCTTCGGGTGCATAGAGTTGATAGGTAATACTTCTAGGGACTCCAGCGCCAGTGCCTACGGGATCCCCGCGCGTATCTCGAAAAGTTTGATCATATTTGATATCCCAGCGATCCGGGAGAAAAAGGGATTCTCCCCAGCTGTCAGGAAAAACCGATGAAATTTTTACACCTCCAAGCCAGGATGTAAACGGATAGTATCGGATATCCCCTGTCCGATAGGTTTCCTGACCTGTATAGGTGGCTTTGGCAAAAGCTGAACCGGATTGGTTGTAATACCTTAGACGAAAACGGATAAAAGTCGTCTCTGTAAAATACTGGCTCAATTTGAAATCTATGGTCGAGGATTTCATTCCCCAGTCATCTTGATACCTGCGGGCATCTAAGTTAATGGATCCAAGTCGATCACCTAAATGATATCCCTGAACGATTTGTCCTGATAATGCGCCAGCCTGTTTGGTATCGGGAACTTTTTCCAAA
>JAYSRH010000561.1:0-5958 GCA_043721115.1 Fibrobacteria bacterium
AGACCAGATAAAAGGCAGGCTATCCCTTAACTCCCTGCACCGATTTCAAACTGTCCCTCTGGTCCTTTTTAATCTGACGCACCCGCTCCCCTTCCGGACTGCTGCGATAATATTCATCCAAAGGGTAACAACCAGATTTGACTCCGTTTCTTGGCGCTGTGGTGCAATCCGAAAAAGTGCGGCAAATATGCTTGGACTCCAAAACCCCTTTCTCCAACGAATCCGCAATAATGCGTGGGTAGGAGAGCACCATCCGGCCCATGCCGACCAAATCTGTCCACCCATTGCGCACTAGCGCTTGTGATACTTGTGGCAGAAATTCCTGAAGATAGGAGAGTCCGGAACTGACAAGCGGCATTTCCGGCACAGCCGCTTTGAGTTGTCGAACCACTTGTACTTGTCGCTCTACATTGATGATGGGATCTTCCGCAGGTTGATAGCCGTCCGAGGGTGGAAAAAGCGCCGGCCGCTGAATATGGGGATTGTAGTACGGGGAACCGGCGGAAACATTGACCACGGCAACGCCCCAGGACTTTAGCATTTTCAAGTATTGAATCGGTTCCGTAAGATCGAGCTCCACTGGATTATTGCGATGGACACCGAAACCGTATTGGTAAGGGAGGCAATCAGAAAAATCTTCAGGAATGCCCGGGCCCAAGTTACCGCCTTTCGCTTCCATGGGATCGGGTTTAAAAGGAACAAAATCGAAAACAGAAAGACGCACACCTAGAATGAGTTTAGGCGCCAGTTGACGGATGCCCTGGATTATCTCGCGGGCGAAGCGGGTGCGATTCTCGAGAGCCTCTCCGCCATAGGGGCCTGTGCGTGTGAACGCGGATAGAAATTCATGCCCTAAATAGCCGTGGCATTGTTTGATATCGACAAATGGGATCCCGGCCTGACTGGCCATAACCGCGGCCTGTACAAATTGTTCGATGAGACGTTGGATTTCCGCATCCGATAGCAGCGGATAGTTCATGGGCAAATTGAATTTGGAATTCAAGATGGGGTGTGCATAAACGAGTTTGGACTCCAGCTTCTGCTTGTCATTGGGCCTAGAAAATCGTCCGGAGTGCGTGAGTTGTAATCCCCAAAGGAGATCCTCTACTGTTCCAAAAGAAGCCTTATGTGCAGCCAGGCATTCCTCGGCTGCGGCGACAATGGCATCCATGGTTTCGGGCTGGGCCATCAGCTGATTCGGATTGGCGCGTCCTTCCGGCACAACCGCCACCGCTTCCATGCCCCAAAGAAACTTGGCTCCCGATTCTCCAAACCGACGCCATCGACGGATGAGTGATTCTGTGGGTTTGCCATCTGTAGTGGCATCCCAACCTTCCATGGGTTGAATGCAGTACCGATTGCCTACGGTGAAACCACCCAGTTCCAGGGGCCTTGCCATGGGCGATTCCGGCGCCTTTAAAAGAGTTTCCTCGATGGGCAGGTCCAAATTCAGGTTGTTCATTCGCTCACGGAAGGCTTCCGGCGTCTTGAGCGAAGTCAACCTTTTAATGTCAAAATCCATTTTACTCCCAAAGTCTGTTTTTTGGGTAAAATATACTTGTACCACAAATAGTATGCGTAATATATTACGCCAGAACTATTAATATAGGGTAAATTAATTCCTCAATAGTACTCTTTGATAGCAGCATGGCAAAAAACACTAAATTAAGAATACTTGAGGCCTCGGTTTTTTCCCGTCCGATTAAAACGCGCATGCCTTTTCGTTTTGGGCGATCCACGCTGACTCAAATGCCTATTCTGCATCTGCGGCTGAAAGTGGAAACCAGTGGTGGCGCAATCGTTCATGGAGTCAGCGCCAGCGGAATTCCCCCGCTTTGGTTTGACAAGGGCGCGGGCAAAACCCATGAAGACAATATCAACGACCTTTCCTTATCGCTGCGCCTGGCCTTGGACCAATACCTGGAACTGGATGAAGCCCCGGTCTGGTACCTGCATAGCACCGCCGAACCCATTGTCCGCAAGTTGGCCGCAGGCAAGGGACTGAATGCGCTAACGGCTGGATTCGGAGTGGCTTTAGTGGACGCAGCCCTCATCGATGCGGCATGCCGGCATACGGGTCTGACATTTCACACCGCCCTCAAAACGGATTTGTTTGCTATGGGTTCGGGTTTGGCACAATCAGTTCCCGACGCACCTTTGAATTCAATTGCGCTTCGTCATACGGTTGGACTTCTTGACCCGATTACATCTGCGGATGTGTCCGTCCCCCTTAACGATGGACTTCCCGAAACGCTGGAAGATGTGATTCGCGAGTACCAGGCCGGTTACTTCAAAATCAAGATTTCCGGTGATGTCACGGAATCAAGGAATCGGCTACGCAGCATCGCAAAGGTATTGGATGCCCAAGCCGGTGACTACCATGCCACCTTGGATGGCAATGAACAGTTCCCGACCATGGATGCGTTTGCGGACTTTCTGGCGGATGCGGCCAGGGACCCAGCCTTGCAGGCATTTTGGGAACGCACTTTGTGGATAGAGCAGCCCGTGGGCCGCGCCCATTCGCTCCTGGACTCAGTGGCAACGCCGCTTGAAAAAGTAAACGCGTTCAAACCCGTTATTATCGATGAGAGCGATGGGAGCGATGAAACCGTGGACCAAGCATTCGCACTCGGCTACCAAGGCATTTCCGCCAAAAATTGCAAAGGGGTATTCCGTACGTTACACAGCTTCCAGCGCATCCAGGAGCGAGTGGCCTCAGGAAAGCCGGCTCCCATCTTGTCCAGTGAAGACTTGACCCACACGCCAATCGTTCCTTTGCATCAAGACTTGTGCGTGGCTGCCGCCCTGGGAATTCCGCATAGCGAACGCAACGGACACCATTATATCATCGGCTTCGATTTTCTTTCTGAGCGCGAGCGCAATGATGCCTTGCGGGAATTTCCGTCCCTGTACCGGACTCGGCCGGTAGGCAATCCGGTACTCAGAATTGAAAAGGGCTTTCTGAACCTATCCGAGCTGAATAAAAATGGATTCGGAACGGCTTCCGAACCTGATTGGGATTTTATGGAGCCAGTTCGACTTCCCGAAATCCCCGATGACATTATGGCCGACACAAGGAGACTTTCATGAACCGGAACATTGGAAAATCAGATCCTGTTTCCCCAACGGAACCTGTTGACCTGGAGGGCTCCGGGGACGCGGAGGCTCGTGTCTCGCGCCGCTCCAAGGCCGGTCCCTATGACTTCTCCATCTTGCGCAACCTGCGTAAGGCTCAAGGCTTCACCATTGCCGATATCGCACAAGCCTCCGGGATTTCCACGGCCGTGATATCCCGCATTGAACGAAACCAAGCGGTGCCGGAACTGGATACGCTCTTTCGCCTTGGCAAAGCATTCGGGATGACCGCCACGGATTTGCTGGGCCTAGCGGAATTTCGCACCTCCCAAACCACATCCTCTCAGCATTATGTTTCCGGCGGCTTCCAGTTCCAGAATATCAACTTCATGAACTTGCAATGCTTCCTGGGTTCGGCCTTGGCTGGCGGCACCGTGAATCGTCCTGAGGTGCATCACAACGACCATGAAGTGTGCTGGGTGCTACAAGGAAGTATTGAAATGATGCTCAATGAGGAACGCCACATTTTGAAGGAGGGGGATGCCATCCAGTTCGATGCCGTGCTCACCCACACGTACAAAGCGTTGTCCGATTGCCGCATCTTGACCATCCATATTCGCAAAGGCAAGCAGATCTGATATGTTGGATATTCGCGCAGACCTAGTTCCCGAGGACCTAGCACCGAAGTTGCAACGCCTATGGGCCGCCTCTTCCGAAAAAATTCTCTCCCTGCAAAAGTCTTGGGTAGTGAATGAAGGTTCCCCGGTATTCACCGTCAAGGGTCGCTACACTTCCAAGGGCTGGACGGAATGGACGCAGGGTTTTCAAATTGGATCCGCTTTGCTGCAATTCGATGCCACCGGTGAAACCGCCTTTCTAGAATTGGGGCGCACGGCCACCATGGACAGCATGGCCGGCCACATCACCCATATGGGCGTACACGATCACGGCTTCAACACGGTCAGCACGTATGGCAATCTTTGGCGCTTGTTGCAGGAAGGCCGCATTGAAGACCAGGGTCGTGAACAGGATTTTCATGCCTTGGCGCTCAAAGTAAGTGGCGCAGTGCAGGCCCATCGCTGGACGCCTATAAACGATGGCCGAGGATTCATCCATTCTTTCAATGGCCCACACTCACTGTTTGCAGACACCATCCGTTCCTTGCGTGTCCTGGCGCTTGCGCATAAGCTTGGCCATGTGCTGCTCGAAGAAAAAGACGCTCGCATCAATTTGCTTCAACGCCTGGTTCAGCATGTCCATGTCACCGCGGACTTTACCGTTTACTATGGCGAAGGCCGTGACGCGTATGATACGCCTACGCTTCGGGGCCGGACGGCCCATGAAAGTATTTTCAATACCACGGACGGCAGTTATCGTTGTCCCAACTCCCAACAAGGCTACAGCCCCTTCAGCACGTGGACGCGTGGGCTCGCCTGGGTTATGCTGGGTTTTGCCGAGCAGCTCGAATTTCTAGAAACCGTTCCGAAAGTGGAATGGGATGCGCTGCGGTTTCCCGGCACTGAGTTTGGGAGCCAAGCCATCAAAGCGTTCATGCTGAAAGCGGCAACAGCGGCTTGCGACTTTTTCATCCAGCATGTTCCAACGGACGGAATTCCTTACTGGGATACCGGCGCGCCTAATCTGCACAAGCTCGGGGACTATCTCGATAAACCCGCAAATCCATTCAACGCACAGGAACCGGTGGACAGTTCGGCCGCCGCCATCGCCTCACAAGGACTTTTGCGGCTGGGACATTATTTACAAAGCCAAGGCCAATCCGCGGTCGCTACACGGTATTGGCAGGCGGGACTTTCCATAGTCGATAAACTGCTCGCGGAACCGTACCTCAGCACGGATCCCGCTCATCAGGGATTGCTTTTGCATTCCGTATACCACCGCCCCAATGGTTGGGATTATATTCCACCCGGAGCCACAGTTCCACAAGGAGAATCCAGCCAATGGGGCGATTATCATTTGAGGGAAGTGGCCTTGTATTTGCAGCGTATCATCGACAAGAACACTTACTACACATTTTATGGAGTCTGATGGAAACCATAGAACCGCTCTGGACCATGAAACCCGCGAACCTTCGGAATTTAAGTAAAGAGGATTTTTTTGCATGACTAAAAAAGTAGCCGCCGTAACAGGTGGGGGACGGGGTATCGGACTTGGAATTTCCATATGCTTGGCTAAAGAAGGCTTTGACTTGGCGCTGTGTGGCCAGCGACCGGATTCCCAACTACAGGAAACTCTTTTAAACCTCCGCCAGTTGGGCGCGCGGGTACACTATACGCAGGCTAATCTGGCGGATGTGTCAGCGCGAGAGGCGTTTCTCGCAGACATCAAAACCCATTTCGACCGCCTGGATGTGCTGGTCAATAATGCCGGTATCGCTCCCAAAGTGCGTGCCGATATATTGGAGTCCGATGAGGAAAGCTTCGATGCGCTCATACAAGTCAATTTGCGTGCGCCGTATTTTTTGACGCAAAAAGCAGCCCGCTGGATGATCGACCAGAAAAAATCCGATCCAACTTTACAGCCTTGCATTATCAACGTTTCTTCCATCTCGGCAACCGTCGCGTCCACAAATCGCGGCGATTATTGCCTGGCCAAAGCTGGACTGGCCATGTCCACGCAGCTCTTCGCCGTGCGTTTGGCCGAGTATGGCATTCCAGTTTACGAAGTGCGACCCGGTCTTATCAAAACCGATATGACTGCGTCCGTAACGTCAAAATACGATGACTTGATTGCCAAAGGACTGGTCCCGCAGAATCGTTGGGGAGTGGCAGAGGATGTCGGCAAAGCTGTGTCCATGCTGGCAAGAGGCGATCTCCCCTATTCGACTGGGCAGGTACTTATGATAGATGGCGGTCTTACTTTGGA
>JAYSRH010000562.1:0-17124 GCA_043721115.1 Fibrobacteria bacterium
CTCCGGCACCGGCCTGGGAGCAACCATTCGGCCAGATCTGGAAAATGTAATAGTGCTTGATATTGGGATAATCCTGTTTCCATGCCGCCGACATATCGATAAAATACTTAAGGTAGGTCTTCCATCCCCAGATGCCGGTTGGCCCATCGGAACCCTGGTCGGCTTCGCCCTGGTGCCAGAGCACGCCGCGGATGCTGTGCGTCAACTTCGCCCGCTGGATACGCGTGAGCAGTCTGCCGTAAATGGTGGATGTGTCGGTAGGGTTGGCTTCGTTGCGCTGGTGCAGGTCGATACGGGTGCCTCCGACCGAGCCGTTAATGAGGCAGATTGGGACACTATAGGTAGTCACCAGCCGCCGGGCGAACTCAAGGGGCCAGTACCCGACCTGGGCAATGCCGCCATTTGCCTTCCAGACCGCGTTCGCCCAGGTACTCCCGGGCTCGTTCCCCCCCGCATTGCCGTAGGTTCTGATCCATTCGCTGGTTGGAGGAGCAAAGTTTGCGGGAGCACTTTCAACTGTTGTGCCATCCGCATTGGATTGGCCTTCGATAATATAGGCGTCGCCGCAGAGAGCGTTGGTCACGGTGTTGAGAAGCGTTTCGGTGGATCCGGTCTTGGAACCGAATTCTATTTTGTATTCTACGAGACCCGGGCCGATCTTGGGCGCGAAGCTGTAGGCACCGGCCACAAGTGTCTGGGCCACCCTTTTGTAAAGGTTTGTCCCTGCGTAGATCTTCATATATACGGAATCGGGCGCGGTGGCGAGCGTCCCCTTGTAATAAATACTGCAACTGTCATGATCGTCACGCGCATAGAACTGGTTGTTCACCGGTTTTTCGTTGGCATCGGGCTTACGCACTGCCCAGGCGTCGGATGCTAACTCGGTGACCGCGATGTCTACGGAGTGCGTTACCGGGACGCCACCGTTGCTGATCGTGAGCGTTACCGTCATTTTCCCGCTACCCTGCGATCTCGTGAGCGTCAGTTTGCCCGGAGTGATGGTCTTGACAACGGCGACATTGGCTACGTCCCACGCATAGGTCAACGCGCCGACGCCCTGGGTTTGCATGGCGCTCAAATTGGAAATCTGGGACGCCACATCAATGGAATCCCGTCCATTCCATGTCGGGGGAGATACTAGGGAAAAAACCGGATCAGACTGGGCTTCGGTAATATTTACCGTGACGGCCTGGGTTTTCATTCCGCTTGGGTACAATGCCCGGAACTCCAGCACAACGGTTTTGTCCCCCGACACCCGGCCGACAGGATAGTTGATGCTCTGGCGGTCCACGGCAATAATTTTTTCCGTACCCGCTTCTTTCAGTACCCAGTATGTTTTCTGGGCACCACCCGCACTTGCGGTTATTGCGGTGCTGCCGCCCTCATTCACCGTCACTGATGTCGGTGTAACAGAAAAAGTATTGCCTTCGGGAACCAGCAGTCCTGCCAGCGACTGCAAGGGATTCTGATTTGCGTAACACATCTTTATCCAGTCCTTCGATCGCCCTGCGCTCTCGAAACGGACCTCATCCAGCGCGCCCTGAAACGGGCCGCGGGCCCCGCCATGGTTGCCGACAACGACCGCCGTCGGTGAAGGCGTCGCCAACGTTCCAATTGGGGCCTCCTTATCCAGGACTCCGTCCATGTAAAACCGGATGTTGTTCCCGGAAATGGAGAGGGCAACATGGTGCCACTGGTTGAGGGGAACTAGCGTGTTGCTTGCAGGATCAGGTCCGTAAATGTGAAACTTGAACATTCCAAGGCCCGTCATGGTCATGATAGACAAGCCTAAACTCACATTATCCTGACCCCATCCTCCAATGCTGGCCGAGGCCCAGTTGGTACCTTCAAAACTAGATCCATGGATCCACGCCGATAGGGTCCTATCCTGATTGCCCGACGGCATACATGTAACCTTTCCATCACTTAGGCCGCCCGGCTGGCGGATTTCCATCCCCATGGTTGTTCCAAAGAGGCGCGCCCCTCCTATCATGCCGGCTTGGGACGTGGTGCTATTGTTGGCCCCGTCCAGATTGTTTTGGGTTGCATCTTCGATATTGTCACCAAAGTGCCACGCACCGGCGAACCCGTTCGCGGTATCGAAAACTGCGGCCCCGTTCGACGCGCTCGTCGCTGCGGAATTTCCCCAGTACATTTTGATGGCCTGCCGCGAGTTGCCCGTTATGGTCGGAATCCGTACCCATATCGATGCTTTCCCGTTTGCCGCATCCCACTCTTCAATTTGAAATGGGAGCGCTGTTCCCGAGGGGGTGGAAAAACGAATGTCTGCTCCACCTGTTGAGGCCTGGCTGAATTTAAAGAACTCTTTGTCGAGCCTGACGAGGAGCGGGAACCCTGTTTCCGACGCCGACGCCGGAATGTTCGCCCCATCAGGCGTTGTGATGATGAACAGCGAATCGGAATACGTCCAGCCGGTATATTGGGCGAAAGCGTTTCCAACAAGTGCTGCGGCCGCAAGAATCAAGATGAGACACAATTTATTTTTCATAAAACAGGTCCATTTCTTATCGTTAAAATGTTTGGCATGAAGCAGGATCCAAACATAGTCTTTGGTGAAACATTAAGCCTGCCGATTCGCATTTCTTGAATTTTATTCAACTTCTGTTACTAAACTATAGGTGGCTAAAAAATGATTATTAACGCATTTATTTCGATAATAGGGGCAAATTACTTTAGTGTTACTAAAGTCAATCCGGGACGTCCAATAATGATTTATCGCAACTTTAATTTCGGCCTGCTCTTAGGTAATGGTGCGGCGACCGCGTGCAATTTAATTTTCAAAGCTGATAACACTTTCAGAATGGTATCAAAACCCGGAGTCCGGTCCCCTGATAATGCTTTGTAAAGACTTTCACGCGAAAGCCCTGAATCCTGCGCCACTTGAGACATTCCTCTGGCACGAGCTATGTCGCCAAGCGCTTTGGCAATAAAAGAGGCATCGCCATCAGCCTCTTCCATACACGCTTCAAGATATGCAGCCATCTCCTCGGGTGTACGTAGGTGCTCGGCAACATCATAACGGGTGGTCATTGTCTTTTTCATATTGTAACATCCATTTTTCGTGCTAAAATTAACGCGGCTTTGATGTCTTTGGACTTAGTGCTTCTATCGCCATCACCTGGATTACCCAGAGCCAACCGCTCAATTCTTGCCTGAATTCGAGCTCGCCCGTGTAAATCATTCAAGCTGTCCAGTCATTTGGAAAAAACCTCGGTTTTACGTATTTCCATTGCCATTAATGTATCCTATTGGATACAAATAGTCAAGTGAATTATTGAGGGGGGATTGAAAAGCCCCAAAAACGCTTACCCAAATTAATTTGAATCAGGCATTCTTAGTAGATATTCCTTAATCCATAGCGCACGCATTAAATTTTCTGTGGATGGCATCAAGGAATAAGGCGTGATGTTTCCTGTAACAATCAAAATATTTATGCTCCAAGCTTAAAACGCTTGCTGCGTTTTGAACCAGCCAGGCAGATGCCTTCCAGCATCAAGGTCATTTCATAGGCGGCGTTCGAATAAGCGGGTGAACCGTCATTTGATTTAAGTGGAACCGGAAATGGAAATCGCCCCCGCTCCAGGCGTTTGGAATAGAGGGCGTATCCATCTCGATCCCAGAATAGGATTTTGATTCTGTCTCGTCGTCGGCCGAGGAAGAGGAAAAGACCGCCAGAAGGCGGGTTCATACCCAGCGTGTTTTGAACAATTGCGGCGAGCCCATCAAATCCGCAGCGCAAGGCGACCTTTGGTCGACCAGCTACGGGTTTGTCGCAGATGTAAATGGAAACAGAGGCGGCCAGGTTGAACATGGATTAAACCGACGTGCGTGTTAATGCATTCAGCGTGGTAAGCAGGCTTGCATCCAAATAGGCAAGATTGAGGCGAATGCCGTTTTGGAATTCGATTTGGAAAGGGAGATCGAAAGTGTTTTTCTGTTCTATGGGATGAACCCGGAGCATTCGCCCTGATGGAGTTTTAAAGGAGGCAGAAAGGGTATGGAGAGAATTGGGCGTAGTAGTTTCTGAACTCGATTTGAGTAAGTAGTTGTGGTAAGTTTCTATGGAAACGTGATGGTGGCGGCAGTATTGGGCAAGGGTTAGTCCGCTTGCGGCGAAATTTTTAACAAATAAGCAGTAGAAATCGGGGTTTCGTTCTAGGCGGAGTCGAGCGCTGGGATGATTCGATAAAATTTTTGTCATGGCGATTTCCTTCGAGTTGAAATATGCCATGAATTCGGGTGGTTTGGAATATGGTGTCCACCGGATGGTTACAGTACAACAGCCATGCGAGAATTTGTGACGAACTTAAAACAGTTTCTAAAAAAGAATCACATGGACTCAGGCCATATTTAAATGGGTTACTCGACCGGAATTTCCGACTCCTTGCGTCATTGTGAAAACCTTTGTGTTGTAGAATTGATTTGACGGTTTCAAATATTACTTGGATTTACGCGCACCAGTTCCTTGACCCGCAGAACCCATAAATCGGAAAACCTTTTCACCCGGCTTGGCCATACCCATATCCTTGCGCGCAACGCTTTCGATATAGCCACTGTCCTTTTCCAATCGAACTTTTTCCACCGCCAATTCCGCGCGCACTGCCGTTAAACTGTCGAGCTCGCGGGCTTGATCGGCATTAGCCTTTCTCAGCTTAATGAGATTGAGTGCTCCTCTTGGGCCACTCAGCACATAATAAACGCCCAATCCTAGGATGCTCAAGAGCACATAGCGCAACCACTTTACTTTGCGTTTGGATGGAGCAGGTTTAACCATGTTGGAAAAATAACTCTTTCTCAATCTCATTTTAACATATTCACGTCTCGGCTCCCATGGAAAGGGCCTGGCTCCCAAAGGCCGACAACCCAAGGCGCCTGAAACCGATGGACGCTGCAACAAAACCTCGCTGCTTCCCATCATGCCCTTTGAAACAAGGCACCGGGCATACGCTTCACCTTGCCTTTCAATTCCAATTCCAGTAAACCTGCAAGCAGCCGATGTGCCGGTGCTTCCCGTAACCCTGCCTTCATGCGCGCCTGTGCAGAGATGGCATCCAAGCTCATCGGTACACTTCCCAGGACAGAAAGCAGAACGCGCGACTCACCATCCAGCCCTAGGCCGCTAACAGCAGAGTTGCTTTCCTCCGTCTCCCCTACCTTACTGGCCGCCTCCAAATCCAGCCCAACGAGAACTGCAACGTTTGCACGACCTTCCAAACTTCTGAAAAGGCCCTCTTTTTCCAGTGGTCCCTCCCCTATGCCTCTGCGCCCGTCCCTAATTGCCTTTGATCCGTTTTTCATGGCGCTCGGCCCCTCATCTGTTTGCAAAACCCTGCGAGCCGGCACCGCCTGACTCATCCCCTGCAACACCCGGATGATATCCACATGAGACTCGGCCAGATGGGCGCCTTCCTGAATTAATTTATGCGGACCACGGGCACCGGGATTGTGCACGGGGCCGGGCACCGCAAAAATTTCGCGGCCTTGTTCCAGAGCAAACTCGGCGGTAATCAACGCGCCGCTTTCATTACCCGCTTCCACCACCAAGGTCCCCATGCTCAACGCACTGATTAGCCGGTTGCGCCTTGGAAAATGCGTTGCATGTGGCGCCGTGCCCATGGGAAATTCCGAAATCAAGCAACCCTGTTGGGCAATCCGGCGCGCCAAGGGCATGTTCTCATTGGGATAAATCCAATCGAGACCCGAACCCAGCACCGCTGCCGTGCGCCCACCCCCCGCCAAGGTGGCTTCATGCGCCACCGTGTCAATGCCCCGGGCCAGACCCGATACCACCGTAAATCCAGACTCCGCCAATCCCAAACACACTTTTCTGGCCATGTCCTTACCGTAACTGGAAGGATACCGGGTCCCGACTACGGCCAACGCTCTCCCGTCCTCTCGACGCCACTCACCCTGCATAAACAGGAAAGGGACCGGAAAGGGTAAGGACAGCAAGGGCGCCGGATACGCCGGAGATCGATACGCTACGATGCGAACCCCCAGGCGTTGGCAGGATTCTTCCTGATGCCGCACGGCCCTGAGGTTGGGCCCGGAAATGAGACCGGCCAAACTTTCAGGCTTGAGATGCGGACACGCAGCGCGGAGCTCATCGCTCACGGCCCCAAACACCCCTTGTGCGGATCCGAACGCATCTAATAGGCGTCGAAAGGTGGCCGGACCCACTCCAGGCACCAAAGTCAAAGCCAACATGAGTTTTATTTCATCCGGCGGAAGGTCAGCAGTATCCCAGCAGTTGTCCATGGCGTTTCCCTTTTTGTTCCGGACCCAAATATACTGCACATTTGCACAGTAGATCAAGGGCGAGGCAAAAATGCCTTATTCGCGCATTTTTTGCACATTTCGGACCGGAAAATTTGCTCGTTAGGTCTTAAAGCCTTCCAAGGAGTCCTTGCCTATGAAAACTTACAGCCTCCAGAACCTGCTCGAAATCATGGCCAAGCTCCGATCTCCAAATGGCGGTTGCCCATGGGACCTCGAACAAACGCATCAAAGTTTGCTCAATTATTTGATCGAAGAATCCTACGAGTTTATTGAAGCCGTTGAAAATGGCGACCTGCCTAATATGCAAGAGGAGCTCGGTGACGTGCTCCTGCAAGTCATCTTTCATGCGCAGCTTGCCAATGAGGCGGGACATTTTGATTTCGACCAAGTGGTGCAGGGCATTTCGGAAAAGCTGGTGCGCCGACACCCGCATGTGTTCGGGGACCAGCGAATTGAGGGTGCGGAGGCCGTGGTAAAAAAATGGGACGAGCTTAAAAAAAAGGAAAAGGGCGATGACACCGTAGCAGCCGAGGGCGGACTCGGAAGCATGCCTCGCAACTTACCTGCCTTGCTCAAGGCCGAAAAAATCCAAAAGCGCGCGGCAAAAACCGGTTTCGATTGGCCCGATTATTCAGGGACGATGGACAAAGTGCGGGAAGAATTGGAAGAAATCCGCTTGGAAGCGATAGCGGAAAAGCCAGATGCAGACCGGCTGGAAAGCGAGTTTGGCGATCTCCTATTTGCCGCCGTCAGCGTGGGACGGTTCTTCCATTTGAATCCGGAACAAGCCTTGGCCAGGGCCAATCGAAAATTCATGACGCGCTATGCGCAAATGGAAAAGCTTGCCAAGGACGATGGAAAGCCCATTCAAAGCATGAGCTTGACGGAATGGGACGTGTACTGGAATCGGATCAAGGGGGCAGAGACTGCCCTGGCAGAGACTGCCCTGGCAGAGAATCCTTCAGTGCAGGATTAAATTATTGACGATTAAGCCGCCGAAGAAAACGATCAGGTAGCCAAACCAGAGGAACATCAGCGGGTAATTGAATAGTTTATCTTCCAGGCGATGAGAACCCTTGGGCTTGGCTTTGAGTTCGAGGAGATTGCGGCGCAGATGCTGAACACTCAGCCACAGTCCACCTAGCCCCACCACCAACAGTAAAACCACTTTTATTGCGCCCATTTTTTCCCGAACCTTTCGAAATCTTTCCAAATAACCGATAAAAGAAGAATTGTATGCCATTGCATAGGCCATTCACCTTGCAGTTCGAGGTTAAAATTACTTAATTTGGGACTTGTTGTGGATTTCCACTTCTCCCTTCTTTCAGACTTCGGAAACTTAGAGGGGTGGGAAACCGCACTGGAGACTTGTTCTATTTACCTAACTTGGTAACGGGAGATTTCCTTTTGGACCTGATTCAAAACATCACCGATTTGGCCACGAAAATTGTGGAAGCCGGAGGCTTGGATTTGGTTGATGTGGAGATATTCCGTGCCGGCAAGCGCCGGGTCCTACGTATTTACGTAGGGAAAAAAGGCGGCGTCAGCGTTGAGGATTGTGCCCGCGTTAGCCGTGACCTGGGAGTCCTGCTGGATGCCAATAATGTGATGGAAGATGAAAACTATACCCTTGAGGTGTCTTCACCGGGCCTGGACAGGCCCTTCAAAACCCTCAAGGACTACCGTCGCAACGTGGGCAACTTCGTGCGCGTGTCCACCAGCGAGCCCGTTGAAGGCAAACGCATGATGGTGGGTAAATTAGAAGACGTCAATGAGGCGTCCATAACCGTGGATACTAACGGGAAAGCCCGTTCCATTCCCCTTAGCCTCATTGTACAGGCCAAGGTGGATATCAGACTTTCCTAGGAGCTCAGGAGCAATACATGGCAGCGGAAATTTTTGAAAGCCTAAACCTCATAGCCAAGACCAAGAATTTGGGTCCGGATGTCGTGGTCTCCACGCTCCAACAAAGCCTGATGAATGCGGCTAAGAAATATCTCAATCTGGCTAAAAACATTGAAGCCGAAATCGACAAGGACTCGGGAGAAATCCACGTGTACTTGCGCGTAAACGTGGTGGATGATTATCCCGATGTCGACCCCGCCCTGACTCCGGAAGAAGTGGCTGCCTTTGATGAGAAGTACATGCTCATTACCGAGGCTCAAGAATACAATGCCGATGCCATCGAAGGCGATTACCTGGAAATGGAAATCCCCATCGAAAATTTCGGCCGCGCCGCCATCCAAAGCGCAAAGCAAATCCTGCTGCAAAAAGTGCGGGACGCGGAACGCGACAAGATATTTGAAGACTACCAGCATCGCATCGGAACCTTGGTATCCGGAACCGTGCAGCAAGTCGACCGGGGCAATATCCTCGTCAACCTGGGCAAGACGGAAGGCATCATTCCTTTAAAGGAACAGATCCGCAAGGAGCGCTATCGTCAGGGCGACACCATTCGCGCTTATATCGCCAATGTCACCACCAATACCAAGGGCCCGCAGATTCTTTTGTCGCGCACCCATCCAGATTTCCTGGCCAAACTTTTTGAATTGGAAGTGCCGGAAATCAACGACGCCATCGTCATCATCCGGGCCGTGTCCCGCGACCCCGGTTACCGCGCCAAAATTTCCGTTTCCACCAAGGACGATCGCATCGACCCCGTGGGCGCCTGCGTGGGCATGAAAGGCAATCGCGTACAAGCCATTGTGCGGGAGCTTTCCAACGAGCGAATCGATATCATCCATTGGAGCGATGACATGCATGCCTATATTCGGCGCGCGTTGTCCCCGGCCAATATCAAGCAGATAACCGATATCGGTGATGGCCGCGTGGTCGTCATTGTGGGAGATGAAGACCTGTCCCAGGCCATTGGCCGCGGCGGACAGAACGTGCGTCTCGCATCGAAATTAATCGGACGAGAACTCGATATTTTTGGGCAGACGGAATTTGGCAATATGCAGCAAGAGGAAAAAGACATTCTCTTTAAGCCTCGTGAAGGAATGAGAGCTCCAGGAATTGCGGAAGCGGTCGCGCCATCGGCACCCGTCGTACCCAGCAAATTTTCGGAACTGGAATCGCTCTTCAGCAAAAAGAAGCCTGAAGGCGAATGATGTTTTTAAGTATTCGTGTCTCTTTGTAGGGTCGAACCGCATCAATGTGACGGCGACCCAGTTGGAAAAATGAAGTCCGCGGGCAAAGTGCCCGAAGTGAAAGTGAAAATATGACTGTTGACAGCAAAAAAAGAGTCTCTTCGCTCGCCAAGACCTATGAGATTTCGAGCGACACCATGGTCAAGCTTCTCAAGGACGCGGGCATTGAGGTAAAATCCTCGGCCAGCATGATCGACCAGCACAGCTTTGTAAAGGTCAAGCCGCTCATCCTAGCCGAAAAGGACAGGATCGACAAAGAGGCGTTGATAAAATCCGGAAAAAAAATCCCGATGAAAGCTGTGCTCAAAAAGGCACCCCCAACACCCCCACCGGCCCCGCCCAAGCCAGCTGCTCCTTTGGTGGCCGAGCCTGCCCAGCGCTTCATGGAAGCACCCCCCATCATTTCCAAGGTTGAAGTGCCTCGCCATGAACCGATTCGCGTGGAAGTGGCTCCGGTTCAAGTGGTTGCTCCGGCGCCAATTATTCCTCCGATTGCGGAACCCCCAGTTGCAGTTGTAGCCAAGCCCGCAACCATTCTTGCCCCGGTAGCTACGCCAACACCAATCCCAGCTCCAATCCCCGTGCACGTTCCAGCTGCGGCTACGGCCCCAACTCCAGAGGTTGCACCAACGCTTGCTACCCCTGCCGCGAGCCCGGTTGTAGCCGCAGCACCGATTGTTGCCCCGGTTCAACCCGTTGTGGCGGCCATCAATTCCCCAGCAGAAGCGGAAGCCAAAGCGCGCAGTTTGCATGCTGAGTTCAAAGTCTCGGTTGAAAAGCCAGATCCCAACCTACTCGCCCGTATCGCCAAGGCCAAGGCCGACAGCATGGCGCGTGCGCGTAGCCGTGAGGAACGCCACCAAGGTTATTCCGGCAATTTGAATCGCGGCACCGGAGGCGGTTATCAAGGGCCTCAAGCAGGTCAAACCGGCGGTTTCAATCGCGGGCCAAGCGGTCCAGGCGGCCAGCCAGGCGCAGGTGGGTATCAAGGTGGTCAGGGCGGATTTCAGAACCGTGGTCCCGGTGGGCCAGGTGGCGGCTATCAAGGCGGACAGGGTGGTTATCAAAACCGTGGTCCCGGTGGGCCAGGCGGACCTGGAGGTCCTGGTGGATTTCAAAATCGCGGCCCCGGTGGACCGGGTGGACCCGGCGGTGGCGGCGGTTATCAAGGGTATCAAAACCGTGGCCCTGGTGGGCCTGGTGGGCCAGGTGGATTCAATCGTGGTCCCGGTGGACCCGGCGGCCCTGGTGGCCCTGGTGGCCCTGGTGGTTTCAATCGTGGTCCCGGTGGACCCGGTGGTCCTGGTGGCTTCAATCGTGGACCGGCAGGACCCGGTGGCTTCGACCAGCCGCGTGACGTCTATGCCCAGCGCGCTCAGGAAGCGGGTATCGTCAATGCATTTTCCGGATTGGTCGGCAAAGATGGCCGCCGCGGACTTGACAAGGATAAGGAAAAAGAAAAAGAGCGCGAGCGCAGTACATTCGCCCAACCACAGAATCGTTCCCGAACGGGTGGCCATAAGCGCAAGACCAAGGAGCAAATCGAAGCCGAGTTGCTGGAAGCACGCAATAACGTAACCAAGGTAATGGCCAGCCTTTCCAAAGGCGGCAAAAAACAATTCAAGGGTCGTCAACAAGAAGAAATGATTCAAGGCGCGGAAAAAAGCGTCCTCAATGTGGGCGAGTTCGTCACCATCGGCGAACTGGCCGGACTGATGAATGCCATGCCCGCACAGGTCATTGCCAAGTGCATGGAAATGGGCATGATGGTGACCATCAACCAGCGTTTGGATCATGAAACCATCGCATTAATCGCCGACGATTTTGGGTATGAAGCCCATCTCATGGATGAATACGCTCAGGACGCCCTCAACGAAAATGAAGTGGAAGACACGGCGGAAAGCCTAGTCACGCGGGCACCCATTATTACGGTGATGGGCCATGTCGATCACGGTAAAACCTCTATCCTGGATTATATCCGGAAGGCCAATGTTATCGCGGGCGAATCCGGCGGTATCACCCAGCACATTGGTGCCTATCAGGTCAACACCAACTTTGGTCCAGTGTGCTTTCTCGATACTCCCGGTCACGAAGCTTTCTCTGCCATGCGTTCGCGCGGCGCCGATATCACCGACGTGGTGCTACTGGTTGTAGCCGCTGACAGCATGGTCATGCCGCAGACCAAAGAAGCCATCAGCTTGGCCAAGAACGCCAATTGCCAAATTGTGGTGGCCATCAACAAAATCGATTTGTCCACAGCCAATCCCGATAAAATTCGCGCCCAGTTGGCTGAAGCGGGCGTGGAAGTGGAGCAATGGGGCGGCAAATACGCTTGCGTGGAAGTCTCGGCCCGTAGCGGCCTCGGCATGGACAAATTGCTCGAAACCTTGGCGTTGGAATCGGAAGTCCTGGAACTCAAGGCCAATCCCAATCGAGGCGCCGTGGGCGTTGTTATCGAATCCCGATTGGATAAAGGAAAAGGCGCTGTAGCGACTATTCTCGTTGAAAATGGCACGCTGCGCGTGGGCGATATTTTTGTGACTGGCACATTCTCCGGTAGGGTTAGAGCACTGCTGGACGAACGCGGCAAGACGCGTAAGGAAGCCGGTCCTTCTACACCCGTGCAGGTCTTGGGCATGGAAGGCGCACCGCAAGCAGGCGACTCCTTTGTGGTTGTCGCTGACGAACGGGAAGCCCGTGAAATCGCTACCCGTCGTCGCCGAGCGGCCAAGGATAGAGAGATGCGTCAAAAGCGCCACATGACTCTCGATCAACTTTACGATCAAATCAAGTCCGGCGAATTCCACGAACTCAAAGTCATTATCAAGGGCGATGTGGACGGCTCCGTGGAAGCTATCGCTTCCGCGTTGGAAAAATTGTCCACTAAGGAAGTGCGCGTCAATGTCATCAGCAAGGGCGTGGGCGCCGTCAAGGATGCCGATATCCATTTGGCTGCCGCTTCCGAAGCCATCATCATCGCCTTCCATGTATTGCCTTCCGAAAGCGTCCGTGCTTTGGCGGAAGTCGAAGGCGTAACCATCAACAGCTATCGCATCATCTATGAAGTGGTCGATGAAATCAAACTGGCCATGGAAGGTTTGTTGACCCCGGAGGTGAAGGAAGAAGTCGCTGGCGAAGCAGAAATCCTCCAGATTTTCCGCATCCCCAAGATTGGCTTGGTAATTGGTTGCCGGGTACAAAGCGGCGTGGTGGAACGGGAACTCAAAGCTCGCGTGTACCGCAATGGCATCGAAATCGGCGAGGCCAAGGTCAGCTCGCTTAAGCGCGAAAAAGACGATGTCCGCTCCGTCAAATCCGGCTTTGAATGCGGTATCGGACTCGATGGCGTCAAGGACCTACAGGAAGGCGATGTCATTGCCTTCTTCAAAAAGGTTGAAGTCGCCCGTAAGCTCAGTGCTGCTCTGACCTGATAACCATGTGAAACGGGGTATGGCTTCCATGCCTCGTTTCCAGCATCCGTGAATTGAAATATGACCCGAAGAACCGAACGTATAGCCCACCTCATCCAGCGCGAGATAGGCGATGTCATCCTTAAGGAGCTTACGGATGTGCGCATCGGTTTTGTGACCATCTCCCGTGTAGAGGTCACCACGGACTTGGCCTTTGCCAAGGTATTCATCTCCGTGCTCGGCAGCGACAAGGAGAAACGGGATTCCATGGCTGGCCTCAGCCACAGCTCTTCCTACCTGCGCACCCACCTGTCCAAGGTTCTGAAGATGCGTACCGTTCCAAGGTTGACTTTTGTGGAAGACAAAAATCTGGATCATGGGTTCCGGATCAATCAGATTCTCAATGATATCAAACACGAGAAAACGGAACATCCTCCCGACGATGAATGAAGGTTCCGTTCCGTACGGGGGCGTGTTGCTTTTAGACAAACCCGCCGGCATCTCTTCCTTCCAAGCGTTACGACCCGTGAAAAAAGCTTTTCCACGGACCAAAATAGGCCATGCCGGTACTCTGGATCCGGCAGCAACAGGTTTGCTGGTGGTTGGCGTGGGCGGCGGCACTCGTCTGCTCGAATACATGGAAGCCATGCCTAAAACCTATTGCTTTGTCGCGCGCTTTGGTTTGGATTCAGACAGCTACGATATGGAAAGCCCCCTGCGGTTGGCGGAGGGTGAAATGGCCCGAGTGGCTGACGGGCTCAATCGGCAAGCCGTGGAAAGGGCACTCGAAGCCTTCCGAGGCCCCATCCGGCAAACTCCACCAGACTATTCTGCCATTAAAATCGATGGAGAGCGGGCTTGCGACCGGGTTCGCGCGGGAGAGACCGTCACACTGACCGCTCGCGAAGTGGTGGTGCATTCCCTGGAACTGCTCGACTTCGCTCCCGCCCAAGGTAACACAGTTGATACGGGTGCTATAGCAACCCTGTTGATGACCTGTTCCAAGGGGACTTATGTGCGCTCGCTGGTGCATGACTTGGGCCTTTCCTTAGGCTGTAACGCCGTAGCCGATACGATTCGTAGGCTTGCCATTGGACCCTTTAAAGTTGAAGCAGCCCTGGCACCAGACTCGCTCCGTGCAACCGAACCAGGCGACGCGGGAAACGCAGGGATGCTGCTTCCTCTAGACGTGGCCGTGAGCCACTTGCCCTTAGCGCGGCTTTCACAGGCCGGTGTCTCTGACTTTCTTCTAGGCCGTGCCATTAATCCCGATGCCTACACTGCATCAGACTGGGTAGCCGCGAGCGAATCGTCTCCGGAATACCGGGCTGTCAATGCCGCTGGAACTCTAATCGCCATCGCCACTCTAAACCCACAAGGTATCCTGTGTCCCAAGAAGGTACTGGTCCGGATCTAACGCCCCCTGTCTGGAAGGGCAGGAAATGGGACGAGGTTCAAAGACAAACGCCCAGCATCGTCGCACTTGGAAATTTTGACGGCGTGCACCTCGGCCATCGGCGCATACTGGAAACGTTGCTTTTTGAAAGCCGTGCTACGGGCCTGGATCCGGTAATCGTCACTTTTGAGCCTCACCCGCGTTATTATTTCAAACCCCAGGAAAAGCCGTCTCTATTGACCACGCCGGGAGAAAAACTGCAATTGCTCAAGCACTGGCCGGTGGAAGTGGCATTGCTCACTTTCGACCAAGCCTTGGCAGAACTCGAACCCGAAGACTTCATCCAGGTTTTTCTCAAGGAAAGAATCCAAGGCGTGCGCTTTTTGCTAGGCCATGATCACCGCTTTGGAAAACGGGCCCGAGGGGATGTCGACATGTTGAGAGCGCATGCCGCGCATCCTGATCAAAATGTGATCATGCTGGAGCCCTTTCGCCTGGACGGGGAAGTCGTCAGCTCTTCCGCTATCCGCAGCCACCTGGAATCCTCTCGAATAGAAAATGCCAACCGCCTATTAGGACGGCCCTTCACCTACGCGGGCAAGGTTGTACGCGGTGCTGGGCGAGGCCGAACTCTAGGCTTTCCCACAGCCAATCTGGAGCTGGGCTACCCCTACAAGGCCATGGTAGAATTTGGCGTTTATGGAGGCCGAGCCAGAACCAAGGCTGGAGTATTTGACGCCATTGCCAATATTGGCACTACCCCTACCTTCCCCGGTCAAAATCAGAAAATTGAGGTCCATATCCTGGACCATGCCGCCGACATTTACGATCAATGGCTGGAATTCGAATTGCACTTTCACGTGCGACAAGAAAAAAAGTTCACTTCACAGGTCGAATTAGTTCAGCAAATAAACCTGGATTTGGCTGAAACCCGCCAGCGATTAAAGGCTTTGACCGCTTAAAAGCTCTATCTTTGGCGAAAATCGGGTGGGTGAGCCCTAAATGACCTATATTTTAAGCTACGCAGCATTCAAAGGACAACAAATGGACAAGCCGACGAACGGTTTAGTAGATGAAGAAACGAACCTTATAGTCCCATTGGTGGTTATAGGAATTGTGGCGGTGGTGGTTTTGCTACTCGCAGGCCTCTTTATGCCGACAACTGATTGGATCTTCTAAATCTCTCAAAATCAGGGCCTTCAGTAAAAATATTGGCCAAAAGCCTCGCTAGAAATTATTATTCCACCCTCTCATAAGAACCCGGGACCTTATACCCGGGTGAAACAAAATTAGAAAGCGACTAAGCAGTATGGCAACCATGACCAAAGAAATCGCAGCAAAAACCATTTTGACCCACGGCAAAGACGCCAAGGATTCGGGAAACCCGAAGGTACAAGTGGCCTTGTTGACTCATCGAATCGCGGAAATAACGGAACATCTTAAAGTTCACAAGAAGGATAAGCATTCCAGGCGCGGACTCACAACCATGGTGGCCTATCGTCGTCGCCTGCTTAATTATTTAGTCAAAACCGATTTGACTGGATACCGCTCCATCATCAAAGTGCTCGACCTCCGTCGCTAATTTTTCCTTTTATTTCCCACTCATAAAACCTACCAGGTGCGGCGTGCGCCGCACCAAACGGGAGCAAAGAAAATTCCATGTCAAAACAAACCGTTTCCATTAACTTGCCCGATGGCAAAATCATCACTCTTGAATCCGGTCGCTTGGCCAAACAGGCCGGCGGCGCCGTGGTGGCCCGCATGGGCGACACTATGGTGCTTTGCACGGTATGCGCCGGACCAGAAGCACTGGGCGATTTCTTCCCTTTAACCGTCGAGTACCGGGAAAAAGCCTATGCAGCCGGTAAGATTCCGGGTGGATATTTCAAGCGTGAAGCCAAGCCAAGCGATAAGGAAGTGCTCACTTGCCGCATCATCGACAGGCCCCTACGCCCCATGTTTCCAGATGGCTATAAGCGCGAAGTGCAAGTAGTGTGTACGGTTTTATCCTCGGATGAAAAATTTGATTCCGACACGCTGTCGGTAATCGGCGCCTCCGCAGCCATCGGCTTGTCTACCCTCCCCTTTGAAGACCAGGTCGCCTGCGTCAAAGTCATTGGCGTAGACGGCAAGTACATCGTCAACCCAACTTTTGAAGAAATCGAATCCGCCGATATTGAACTCATCATCGCCGGTACCGCCACCTCCATTTGCATGGTAGAAGGCTCCGCCATGGAAGTGGGCGAAGATATTATGGTCGCCGCCATTCTGGCCGGGCATGAAGCCATCAAGGCCATCGTCAAAGGACAACAAGAATTGGTCGCCCTGTTCCCGGTTGAAAAGGACGTCTTTGTCCCCAAGGCCCAGGATCAGGATTTGTTCAAAAAGGTCGAAGCCATTGCCAAGCCTTTGCTCAATACCATTTTCCATACGCCGATGCTCAAGAAGGCCCATTACGCGGCCATGAAAAAGGTGAAAGCCGATGTTCTGGCCGCCTTGGGCGCGGACTATGCAGAGCGCAAGGGTGAAGTCAATGAAGCTGTAGAAGCCATTCAATGGAGCGACATGCGCGAAATGGTGCTGTCCGAAAAACTTCGCATCGACGGCCGCGGCCCTGCGGACATCCGCGACATCAGTATCGAAACTTCAGCGTTACCCCGCACTCACGGTTCAGCCATATTCCAACGCGGCGAAACGCAAGCGTTGGTGGTTTGCACCTTGGGCACTAAGAACGACGAACAGCGCATCGAGACGCTGCAAGGCGAGTCGTACAAAAACTACATGCTGCACTATAACTTCCCCGGCTATTCGGTGGGCGAAGCCAAGCGCATGAACTCAGTCGGTCGCCGCGAAGTCGGTCACGGTTTCT
>JAYSRH010000563.1:0-2365 GCA_043721115.1 Fibrobacteria bacterium
TTTCGGCCCTTGTTCAACGATGTGAAAATCCGTTTGGGACAACCAGTCCCGGTATTGGTTGAGTCGGCTACGCACTTGGGCCATTTCGGGGTCGGTGCGGAAATAAACGGTTTCCCGCAATGGCGAGAGATAAAGCCCAACCAGCAAGACCGCGACCATGGCCAGGCCTCCGAGGGTACCGAGGAAAATTGGCTTGATGGCCTTCATTGATTCCAATGGTGAGGGTTGCTACAATTCTAGCAATTATTACCTGACCATCTCCAGTAGAGACTGTCGGGAGCGGACAAAATCCGGCTACCGCTTTAATCCAGAGTACATTGCATGGCAAAAATCATCATCCGCTTTCAAAACCAAATTCTTGGGGAAAGCCAATTGCAGCCCGGCTTCAATACCATAGGCCGGCTTCCCTCCCATCCTATTTGCATCGAAAACTTGGGAATTTCCCGAAAGCACGCCTTCATCCTGGGTGATATTGAAACGAAGATCTTCATATTGGAAGATTTGCAAAGCTTGAACGGGACGTATGTCAATAAAAAGCGTGTCCACAAATGGCTGCTGAATCACAATGATGTCATCACCATTGGCCAGCATGCTTTGGAATTTTTGGACTCTGATACCAACCCCGTAGTTGCGCCCACTTCATCAGCAATAATGGGTCATGAGCCTGTCCTTGAAGTGCTGGCGACAGGCAAATCTATTCCTCTCATCAAGGAAACCACCTTCCTGGGAAACAGCAGCACAGACGATATTCATATTCCAGGACTTATGGTTGGCAAAGGATTCGCGAGTATTGATCGCAAGGGCACCATCTGGATCATCAACCTGCTGGTAAAACGATTTTCACACCTTAAAGTCAACGGAGAAGAAATCACTTCGGTTCGGCTCAAGGATGGCGATGAAATCGAAGCGGGAGGTATGGCCTTCCGTTTTCATCTTCCGCCAAGCTAGCTACAGTCAAGCGAGCTGTCGTCACGCATGGCGGTCACGCATGCGAACGCCTGAATCCCCAAACCTCGTCCAAAATCCGTTAATCCTTCGCCGGATGTCGCGGTTAGACCGATATCTTCATTGCTTATCCCCAGCAATTCAGACAGCCGTGCAACTAGAGAGGGAAGCAAGGGCAAAATCTTGGGCCGCAGGCATTCCAGTGTTACGGAAACATGGCTGAGACGGTAACCGATACCATCCAAATCTTCCAAAGCCTTCTGCAGATACACAGCGCTATCCGTAATGCCGGTCCGGCACAACTGGTCCGCCACCGGTCCCAAGATCGGCTTTCCGGTAATCCCGGAGATACCATTGGTAATGGCGTGTAAAACCACATCAGAATCACTGTTGCCCAGCAGAGCATAGGGCTCCGATAACCGTACCCCCGCAAGCATCAACGCTTTTCCTGCTGCCGGCTCTTGAATCCGATGGCTATCCTGTCCGATTCCAACCTTAATCATGGTCTAACCTTCCTGTCACTAGCCATCCAATCCGCCCAGTGCAAATCCTCCGCCCCAGTCACTTTGCGGTTACTCTCGCTCCCAAGCACCCAGCGCACCTCAAACCCAGCGCGTTCCGCCATTTGGGCTTCATCGGTAGGCACATCCCCCACCCATGGCGCAGCATAGATGGTTTTCAAGAGGTCGTGCGGGAACACCTGGGGCGTCTGCACCAGTATCAGTTTTTTTCTGTCCAGGGTACGGATGATACTCGCTCCGGAAATTTCTTTCACGGTGTCCGAGGCAGGCATAGCTGCAATGACGCAGGCCCCTGGAGCAAGGGCAGCCAAACACCGCCGAATGATAGCTTCCGATACAAATGGACGGGCCACATCGTGCACAAGGATTACAGGCAGATCAGCATCCAGGGCCTTAAAACCATTGCGTACGGATTCCCATCGTTCCGTCCCTCCCATCACCAATTTTACTTTTGGAAACGCGGAAAGGCGGACAGCATACTCTTCCATGCGTTCATTCGGCAATACCAGCATGATGGACTTGACATATTCCAAGCGATGGAAGGCTTCCACAGTATATCGGAGCATGGGCTTGCCTGGTTCCGCAGCGGATCCAGAAAGGGTGTCCCGCTTTCCCAGCGTCACAAACTGTTTGGGTTCTGCACTGCCGGCACGCATGCCCATCCCCCCCGCGGGGAGGATGACGCCAACATCCGGTAGACGCGTCTCAGGTTTTTCCAAGCAATCCTTTCAGATCCGAACCGGGCTCTTTTTGCCCAGGAGCAATGCCCGCATTTTGAGCGGCAGTCCCAAACATTTGATAAACCCTGTGGCGTCCTGCTGATTGTACGTATCGACGTCCGAGAATCCGCCCAAACCTGGATCATACAAGGAAAAGGGGCTGGACATTTTGGCCAAACT
>JAYSRH010000564.1:0-5923 GCA_043721115.1 Fibrobacteria bacterium
CCGCCGACTTCGGAAACATTTCCGCCGAATAAGCTCTTCATCTGCTGGGACAAAACCTCTTCAACCTGGCCCAGCACGTCAGGTGAAACACTTTGCATAGTAGCCAGGCGGGTGGAAACATCGACTTGTAATTCTTGTGGCAATGCCGAAAGTATGGGGGCCGCCAGAGCTGCGTCCATATGTGCCAGAAGCAGCGCTATAGTTTGCGGATGTTCCTTCTGAATAAAATTCACAAGCTGAGTCGGGTCTACGTCTTGGAGCAAACTGAAACCCGTAGTTCGAATGTTACTTTGCACTTTCTCCAGGATTTCCTTGGCCCGCCTGGGTCCTACTGCTGATTCCAGAGCTTGCTTGGCATACTCAACGCCACCCTGGAGAATATATTTTTGGGCCACCGCCATTTGATGAAATTCTTCCAGCACCCCTTCCCGAGTCTCGGAGGTGATCCCATCCAATCGTGCGATTTCTGCCGTGAGGATTTCAACATCATCGTCCTCCAGGCTTTTGAAAATCTGGGCGCACGCTTCTTGTCCTAAGGTAACCAGGATAATGGCAGCCTTAGTCGGACCGCTGATTAGAGACGCCATCGATCCGGACGGCTTGTCTAAATCCACTCCCTCTTTAGTATCACTTGGCATTTAAATCAATCCTTGCCCTGGGGTTGTTTCTTTTTCTTACCACCTTCTCCATTGTCCCTAATTTTCTCCTCGTGAAGCCAGGTTTTGATGAGGTTGGCGATATTGATCGGTTCCGTTCGGGTCATGAATTCAACACGTTCCAAAATGTCTTTTTGTTTTTGGACGTTTTTGGGTATTTTCTCCTCTTCCGGCTCCAGGTTTAGTCCGGCGTATTTAGGCATTGGAGGGTTCATGGCGGAAGCCAGATTCTGTACCAGTCCGCGGAAGAACCAAAGCGCGAAGATGGCAACCAAGAAAAGAATGCCGTACTTTTTGCCGAAATCCATCCATTCCTTTTTCTCGAGTTTTTTCATTTCCACCAGTTCTTCAGTCAGGAACTGGTTGTCGAATTGAACATTGGTGACAAACACTTCATCCTTACTACCAGGCATGAAACCCACGGCGTTCTTGACCAGTGCGGAAAATTTGTCCAGATCTTCTTGACTGCGAGGCACATAGGTTCGCTCACCTTCCTTCTCACCAGGCTTATATGTTCCATCAACAGCGACGGAGACGGTAATACGTTTGCGAGTGCCCGGAGAGCTGATGATTTGAGCCATGGTTTTGTCAAATTCATAGTTAGTGATCGACCCTTCTTTCTGCTCAGACTGCGCTTGTGGACTCCCCTTGATGGCGTTTTCATCGCGTTGTTGCGATCGGATTACCTTAGTGTTTGGGTCATAGGATTCCACCGTTTTGTTGACTTGATCGAAATCCAGTTCGGCGGAAATTTTGACACGCGCTTTGTTTGGACCGAGTAAGCCGTCAAAAATGTCGATGATTTTTTGTTCTAAATCATGTTCAACAGCATTTTGCATCGTCATATTATGATCGGTTTGTTCCGATAGTGAGTTTTCCGCAAACCCTTTGGTCAACATATTTCCGTGAATGTCTAGAATAGTCACCTGCCGCGCCCTTAAGCCCTCCACCGAACTCGCAACCAGGTGAGTAATGCCTCGCACCTGTTGCTGGTTGATCACCTCACCAGGGCGAAGTTTTAGAATAATGGAAGCGGTGGCTTCTTCCTTCTTTTCCGTAAATAGCGAAGGCTTGGGAATGGTGACATGGACGCGAGCTTTCTCAACCTCATGTAAACTCTCTATGGTGCGGGCCAGCTCGCCTTCCAAAGCGCGCCGGTAATTCAGATTTTGCACGAAGTCCGTCATACCCAGATGGAGCTTGTCGAAAATCTCGTAACCCTGGCCACCCGTTTGCGGCAATCCCAGACGGGCCATCTGCATGCGCGCTTCGTACAATTGTTCCTTGGGAACAGTCACTTGCCGTCCATTATTTTCCAGTTTATAGGGCACCTTCATTTCCTTAATGGCTTCCGTAACCTTGGCTGCATCTTCCGGTTCCAAATTGACGAAAAGTGTGGAGTAGCCGGAATCCCCACTGCCGCCACCAGACCCGGAAGCGGACCAAGCTATGACGGCGATCATGCCAGCCAAAGTCACCGCGGAAGTGGCGAGGAGAATCGCCTTCTGGGTTCCATTTAGCTTGTCCCAGATGGCACGTAGCTGTATTGCAAGTTGCTTTAGGTATTCCGACATGTTTCCGACCTCGTGATTGGTTGCAAAAAAAATTAAAGAATTAAAGTTCCCGCGTCGATAAATGAAATAGGGGGTCCAGGCACTTTCCGGAATTGATCACCAGTTAAAACCACAGCCTGTATTCCCTTCCTTCCCATGGCTATCCTCGCATCCTCATGACTTCTTGATAGGCGTCCATAGTCTTATTCCGAATTTCCAATAACAGGTTGAAGGCTGTTTTTGCCTCACCTACCGCCAACATTACTTGATGCACATCCTTGATTTCGCCGGAAACCATTTTTTGAATGGATTGATCCGCCTTCAATTGCATTTCATTCACATCCTTAAGAAAACCACTGAACATGGCCTGAAAATTGGGACCGCCCTCCTTGGGCTTAATTGCGGGCTGCTGGGGCCCGATGATCTCGATTTCCTTGGGAGGCCCTATATTGAAAATGGGATTCATGTCCGCCATACTTATCTCCTATGCCTTAAAATCTATGTAACGACCAAGCCTGGGTTGGGGAGCCGATTTTTCACCTACGGCACTGCGGCCATAGGCGGCAGACATCCCCGGCACATCTTTTGCCAGTCCAAGTTGGACTTGTTTTTGTTGCACCAAATCGGTCAAGCGCACGCGTGTATCGACGCCTTCCATTCTTTTTTTTGCACTGTCCCGAATGGCCTGGAATTTTTCCAACGCCGAGGCCGCGCTCGAACCGCCTATACTTTGCAATGCCATTCCTACGCCTTCTCTCTTAATCGAATGGGTCTTTAAATTTCCAACGCTTTCATAAGCATGGACTTGGCCGAATTCATGGCCGTTACGCTGGCTTCGTAGGAGCGTGTCGCTGTAATCATATCCGTCATTTCCTGCACGACATTGATATTGGGCATGGCTACGTAACCTTGCGGATCCGCATCCGGATGACTTGGATCATAAATCAGTTTAGGTGGAGAGGAATCCTGTTCGATGGAAACCACTTCCACTCCGCTGCCAACTTGGTCCTTGCCCAAAGGCAGCCCTGGACTAGGTATGGCGATGTGGTTGTCATGTGTGGTAAACCCTTGCATTTTATCGGGACCGAAAACAAAACGCTTTTCCGGATCGAGAGTGTTCTCCTTGAGGACGGCGATTTGCCGTTTGTAGGGTCCGCCTTCTTTGGTTCGCGTTGTTTCGGCATTGGCCAAATTACTGGATATAATATTCTGTCGGATGCGCTGGGCCCTAAGCCCGCTTGCGCTTATTGCTAGTCCGGAAAACATGCCTATCATGCTCATGAATGTATCCTACCCTTCCCCACTTTTAACCGGGCTGTCCGGTAATGGCATTTTCGAGATCCCCTTTGCGCATCTGGATAAACTTGATACCGAAATTGTAGAGCAACTGGTTTTCGGCCAGCTTCGCTGCTTCCATATCCACATCTACATTGTTGATTTCGCCTGGCAAAGTTGGGTCTTTAGACCGATACGCAATCGGTTCGAGTCTGTCTAAATCGCCTTTCCCCAATTGCATATGTCCGTTCTGATCAACACTTCCGGAAAGTTTTTTCTCATCGAGGGCGTCACGGAGCTTGGATTCAAATTCAACTTCTATACGCTGATAGCCAGGCGTATTTACATTGGCCAGATTATTGGCAATGGCCCGGCTGCGCAGCATACAGGCATCCAGGCTTTTGGCCACCATGGGAATGGAGGTATTTGCGTATAGGGCTTCTTTGAGCAACATCTTGGGAGTGTCCTTCTAGATTAGATACTTTGAGCAAGGCCTATGCCATCATCTGAAACCGCCATAGACGGCCAAAATCTCCGAGAATGAGTGGAAGCATCAATGCCATATTTACGGTTTAGACTCGAAATTCCCATCCACAAGGCAGAATATGCCGAAAAAAAAAGATTAAAGGTTTGTATAGGCTTTTGCCGATACCTATTGTTCGGGCATTTTTTTCCGTGCTACCAGCCCAAGTGGGAAAATCCTGCCCAAATTTCAGCGAGATCATACCCGTTTTCGGCCTTTAACACCACTTGACGATGTAAGGGACTGCAATCGTATCCATATGGCACGGACTCTCGGTGAATGACAATGGCGGGTCGATTCAAATACACGCAGAGATGCGCCAGAAAACTATTAAAGCACAGAATGATGCCGTCAAAATCTCTAAGGATTTGAATCAATTGAACCAGTGGATACATCTGGGGAACCTTGCCAATGCTAGTTTTTACCTCAAAGGCAATGTCTTGGTCTCCGGGTCCAATAACCATTTTTATTGGTCTACCGGCCATGCCATCCACAATGTCTAACACTAAACGGGTATAAATCTTCAATCCAAAATCTTGCTTAAGCCCGGCACTTCCAATATGAAAGAAGATCTGACCTGGGTCAACACCGGAATGGGCAGGATGGTCGGCGTAATTCGGTACTTCCGCGTGGGTTGAACGGGCATGCGGCAAAGCCGGCACACCGGCCAGCTCCAGGAGGCTCAGGTTTGCTTCTGCAAAACTGAGGATGGACGGGACCAAGGCCAAGGTGTTTTCAAAACCGGCTCGCCTGGTTTCAGCCATATGACGGAAACCAAATGCCTTGTGGGCGCAAAAATATGCAACATAGTCGAACTCTACCCTATAAACGCCTACCGCATTAGTGAACAGTACGTCTCTGCGATAAAACAGCCAACCCAACCAAGCCAAAGAGTGGGTCGTATGCAAATTCTCAGGCAACACCGATGCAAATTCACGTGCATAAGAATTTGCACCATAAAGGACCAAATCACACCCGGGATAACTTTCCGCTAAGTGGTTTAAGGCCCTAAGGGCTTGGACAAAATCTCCGTAAGTGCCTGAAAATAGGTACGCGATGCGCAGCGGTCGCGTAGGGTTAACAACAGTTACATTCGACCTTGCGTCTGGAATTCGCTTGGGAAAAAGTTCGAGCAGCTTCCGCAATCGCCACCGCAAAAGTTGCTTACCGGGAAAGGCTGCCATGTTCATAGCATACCCTTTTCATTCCTTTCCTCACCACCAAAACGCTATTTCTGATTGCCTTGGCCGGGAACCGGTTGAAATTACCGGTAAAAAATATGAAACTGAGGTGAGCAACACGTCTCGCAGCATAGAATAATGCCTACTAGAAAGTTACGGTATCAAGAATATGGGTAAAAAAGGTCTTCTCGCATTTTCATTCATGAACAAGGAATTTCTGCATAATAAAGACGGACGATCGATTCGGATTTTGGCCGAATTCCTGGAACCAGAACATCGCTTTCGACAATTCGGGATAGACGATACTATCGTCTTTTTTGGTTCAGCTCGCATCCTCTCCAGGAAGGCCGCATTGGCCAAACTCCGTAAAGTACAGAAGGATACTAAGGCCACAGCTAGCGCACTCAGACAGGCCAAACAAGGTTTGGAAATGTCCCGGTATTATGAAGAAGCCACGGAGCTTTCCCGGCGACTTTCCGAATGGACAAAAACCCAATCCGCCCAGTTCGCAATTTGTTCTGGAGGTGGGCCGGGAATCATGGAGGCCGCCAATAAAGGCGCCCATTTGGCCAAAGCACCTTCAATAGGTCTCAATATCCATTTGCCCTTTGAACAGCAGGCCAACCCGTTCATATCCCCGCATCTCAACTTTGAATTCCATTATTTCTTTATACGCAAGTTCTGGTTTGTGTATATGGCCAAAGCCATCGTCATGTTCCCGGGAGGTTTTGGCAC